>JAAYEJ010000070.1 GCA_012728835.1 Candidatus Brocadiaceae bacterium
GGGCAACCGAGCAGAAGGCTTGAAATCCGGGAGGGAAAACGCTCCAATGTCAGTCAACTACCATACATAAACGGGCTGGTTTTGAAGTGACCACCCGTGGCCGGTTTTGAAGTGACCGGTGACATCGGACGAACCGGACGCCCCTCGTGCTACGGACGTGCCGACGCGCTTCAGCTCCTTCGGGTCTGCCGCAATGGTTGCCGCGTTGGTGGCGCTGCTCTTGCGCGTGCCCTCCCATCAGGCCCGGGAGTTCACAAAGGATCGGAAGGCCGCCGAGATCCCCCGTCTCACCATGGACGGCGTGGCCGATTTCCACGGCCTGCGCGTGACGTTCATATCGGGCGTGATCGAGGCCGGCGCAACCGTGAAAGAAGCGCAGGAGCTGGCCCGCCACTCGACGCCCCTGCTGACGATGAACACGTATGCCCGGGCGCGGGGCGGCCGTCTTGCGGATCTGGCAACGCAGGTCGATGAACTGACGCAGGAGCATGTTCCGAGCATGCAGGCGCTGGCGGCGGGCGCCGAGGCGCAAGTCACAAGTGATGAGCAGGCAGTGAGTTACGCAAAGGGGAGAGTGGTGGAGGATACGGGGCTCGAACCCGTGGCCTCGACAATGCCATTGTCGCGCTCTCCCAGCTGAGCTAATCCCCCACCTGGGAAGCCCGAGTATACCCAATCGGCCGCGCCCGATCAACTGCCGATGAGGATCAGGGCATCTGCGCTGTGGGGTCGATCGCGTCGAGGCAGGGTCGCCCTCGGCCGTTGGGCGGTTCCTGCCGCACGCGCCAGGTGCGATGCAGCGGCATTTCGCATGAGGGTGGCCGTCAGCGGAACCGGCCGCAGCAGTGCTTGAACTTCTTGCCGCTCCCGCACGGACAGGGGTCGTTGCGCCCCACCTTCTGTGAGACGCGGATCGGCTCGGCCGGCGCCCGGGCCCCGGCGGCGTCGGCGACCGTCTCCTGCCGCTGCGCATACTGCAGCGCCTGCATCTGCTCCCGCCGCATCTCGGTCATGCCCCAGATGCCCTCGACCTCACGGTCGGTGCGGCGCTCGACCCGGACGCGGAACAGCAGGCTGCAGACCTCGTCGGCGATGCTGATGAGCATGCGCTCGAACATCTCGCCGCCTTCGCTCTTGTACTCGATCTTGGGATCGAGCTGGGCGTAGCCGCGCAGGCCGATGCCGCTCTTGAGTTCGTCCATGGCGTGCAGGTGGTCCTTCCACTTGACGTCGATCGTGCGCAGCGCGACCGAACGCCCGAAGTCGAGCATCGCCTCCACGCCGACGTCCTCGCACTTGCTCAGGAAGGCCTCGCGCGCGGCGGCGGTCAGGTGGGTCTCCAGGACCTCGGCATCGGCACGCGCCTCCTCGGGAAGGTCCGCCGGAATCCCCACCCGGCGCTCGAACCACTCCGAGAGCCCGTCCAGGTCCCATTCGTCGCGCGGCGCCTTCGGGGCGACGTACAGGTCGATGCCGTCCCGGATCGAGTCCTCGATCAGCGCCAGGAGTTCGTCCTGGACCTCGCGGCTCTCGACGAACTTCTGCCGCCAGGCGTAGACGCTCTTGCGCTGCTCGTCCATGACCTCGTCGTATTCGAGGAGGTTCTTGCGGATGTCGAAGTTGAACTCCTCGACGCGCTTCTGCGCCCGCTCGATCCAGCGCGTGACCATCTTGCTCTCGATCGACACGCCCTCTTCCATGCCCGCCCGCTGCAGCCAGGCCTGGACGGATTCCGGCGCGAACCGCCGCATCAGCTCGTCCTCGAACGAGACGTAGAAGCGGCTGGTCCCGGGGTCGCCCTGCCGCCCTGCCCGCCCGCGGAGCTGGTTGTCGACTCGCCTCGCCTCGTGCCGCGCCGTGCCCACGATGTGCAGACCGCCCTTGTCGACGACCCCGGGCCCCAGGACGATGTCGGTGCCGCGGCCGGCCATGTTCGTGGCGATGGTGATGGCGCCGGGCTGCCCGGCGCCCGCGACAACGTCGGCCTCGCGCGCGGCCAGTTCGGGGCGTGCGTTGAGCACCTCGTGCCGGAGGCCCTTGCGGGTCAGGCGCTTGCTGAGGTCCTCGCTGGTCTCCACGCTGGTCGTGCCGACCAGGACGGGCCGCCCATCCGCATGGGCTTGGGCAATCTCCTCGGCCACCGCGTCCCATTTCTCCTTCGAACTGCGGAAGACGCGGTCCGGGTGGTTCTTGCGGATCAGCGGCAGGTTCGTCGGGATGGCCACGACGCCCAGGCCGTAGATCTTCTGGAATTCCGCCGCCTCCGTCATGGCCGTGCCCGTCATGCCGGCCAGTTTGTTGTAGAGGCGGAAGAAGTTCTGGAACGTGATGGTCGCCTCGGTCTGCGTCTCCTGCTTGAGCTTCAGGCCCTCCTTGACCGTCACGGCCTGGTGCAGGCCGTCGGACCAGACGCGCCCCTCCATCAGCCGCCCCGTGAATTCGTCGACGATGACGACCTCGCCGTCGCGCACGATGTACTCGGTGTCGCGGTGGAAGAACTCATGGGCGCGCAGCGCCGTCTCGATGAAGTGCGGCCACTCGTCGTTGCCCTCGCTGCGGATGCTGTCCACGCCCAGCATGCGCTCGGCGCGCGCCTCCCCCTCGTCGGTCACGTGGCAGGACTGCTCCTTCTCCTTGACCTCGTAGTCGCGATCGCGCCTGAGCGACTTGGCGATGTTGTTCGCCATGTAGTACTTCTCGGACTGCTGGAGCGTCGGCCCGCTGAGGATCAGGGGCACGCGCGCCTCGTCGATCAGGATGAAGTCGACCTCGTCGACGATGGCGTAGTTCAGCCCGCGCACGAGCTGCACCTGGTGCTCGGGGCTGTAGCGCATGTTGTCGCGCAGGTAGTCGAAGCCGAACTCGCTGTTGTTGCCGAACGTGATGTCGCAGAGGTAGGCCTGGCGCTTCTCTTCGGGGGCCTGGAAGGCCTGGATGGCGCCGGTCGTCATGCCCAGCAGCCGGTAGACGGGCGTCATCCACTCGCAGTCGCGCCGGGCCAGGTAGTCGTTGGTCGTCACGATGTGCACGCCGTCGCCGGGCAGGGCGTTCAGATACGCCGCGAAGGTGGCCACCAGGGTCTTGCCCTCGCCGGTGACCATCTCGGCGATCATGTGACGGTGCAGCACGATGCCGCCGATCAACTGCACGTCGAACGGGCGCATCATCGGGTACGGGCTCTCGGGTGCGGGCGTGATCAGCACGCGCCGCGCGCCCTCCCGCACGGTCGCAAACGCCGCCGGAAGGATCTGGTCCAGTATCTTCTGCTTCGCCTCGAAGCCCTTCGCGTCCTTGAGCCTGTCGCGGAAGCTCTCCGTCATCCCGCGCAGTTCGCGGTCGGACTTGCGCTGGAACTCCGGCTCGAGTTCGTTGATCCGGTCCACCAGTGGCACGATGTCCCGCAGGATGCGCTCGTTGGACGTGCCGATCACCGCCTTGGCGACGTTCGCAACCTTCGAAAGCACGCCTGCCATCGCAAACCCTTGCAGATAATGAAGTACGAGCTGCCGACTCGGCCCGAGCCCGCCAAACGCCCACCCGGCGCATCGGCGGCGGACCACGCAGACATTATAGGAGACCGCCCGCCCGATGTCCATGCGGGCATGGCCCGGACCGGCCCCGGCGAACCCTCCGACGGCCGCGTGCGGCGGGTCCGCAACCCGCTTCCCGTGGCCGCCGGCCGCCGCCTCCGCTACAATGGAGGGCTTGCGCCATTCCGCCCGATCCGGGGACCGCACCATGACCGCAGAGGCCGCCCAGCCACCCGCCCCGAGACCGTCCGCCCGCGCAACGGTCGCCTCCGCACGCTGCGACAGCTACGACCCGCGGGCCGTCCGAACGGCCGTCGCCGCCTGTGTCGATGCCCTGCCGGACGTGCAGGACGCGTTCCGAAACGCACGCCGCGTCCTCCTCAAGCCCAACCTGCTGACCAGCCGTCAGCCCATCGACGCACACGTGAACACCCATCCGGCCGTCGTGCAGGCCCTGGGCGAGATACTGCGCGGGGAGTACGGCTGCGAGTTGGCCATCGGCGACTCCTGCGGCAGCCTGACGCCGGCCGCAACCGCCCAGGCCATCCGCAACTCGCAGATGGACCGCGTGGCGCGCGGGCTGGGAGCCGACCTCTACAACGTCGACGCGCAGCCCCGCCACGTCGTCGCCTTCCCGCAGGGCCGCATCTGCACCGAGATCACACTGCCCGGCAACCTGGACCAGTTCGACCTGATCGTCTCCGTGGCGAAGCTCAAGACGCACGGACTCACCTACACCACGGGGGCCGTGAAGAACATCTTCGGCCTCGTGCCCGGCACGGCAAAGAAGCAGGTTCACGCCATGGCCCCGCACACGGCCGACTTCGTGCAGGCGCTCTGCGACCTCTACGCGCTGGTGCGGCCGGGCGTGGCGTTCATGGACGGCGTGATCGGCATGGAGGGGCGGGGCCCCGCCCACGGACGGCTGCGCCGCGCCGACCTGATCGCCGCCTCCGGCGACCCGGTCGCCCTGGACAGCTTCTGCGCGCAGGTCATGGGCTTCCGCCCGCTGCGCATCCCGCTCCTGAAGCAGTGCACACTGCGCGGCCTGGGCACGGCCGCCCCCGAGGCGATCGACGTGCGGGGCGAGCCCGCCGCCGCCTTCGTCACGCGCCGCTTCGCCCGGCCCCCCGCCGCAGCCGGCGCCCTGCTGCTCCGGCTCCTTCCCCGCCGGCTGCTGCAGACGGTCGTCCACCTGGTGACCGACCGCCGGGCCGTGATCGACCACCGCACCTGCATTCGTTGCGGCGAGTGCGAGCGCAACTGCCCGAGCCGCGCCATCGCGTTCGACCCGGTCGCGAAGCGCTACCTGGTCGACGCCCGCCGCTGCATCGCCTGCTACTGCTGCACCGAGGTCTGCCCGAACGACGCGATCGACGTGCGCCGCACGTGGCCCGCCTTCTGAACCGCACGCCCGGTCAGCCGTCCACCGGCCGCCCCTGGCGACCGTAGAACCGGTTCGCCAGGACGCATTCCGCCACGAGCAGCACCAGCACGAGCAGGGCGAGGTACGGGGCCAGCTCCACGCGTCCCGCGCGCACACCGTCGGCGGCCGTCGGCGGCGGCGCCGCCGCCGAGACCACCCGGACCGAGGCGGCGTCGACCGCCGCCTCGACCGCGGCCGCCGGCACTCTGCGCAGGTCGCTCTCGATCCCGGCCACGTTGACGGCGAACCCGCTGCTCCAGGTCCTGTCGTGCCGCTCGAAGTCCACCGCGTAGTAGCCGGGGGCCTCGGTCTGCCGGCAGGTCAGCCGGCCCGGCGTGGTGCCCGGCAGCAGGCGCTGCCGGTCGGCGCCCGGCGGGGTCACGTAGACGACGGTGGGCCAGCGGGAGACCTCATACGTGATCGGCGCCTGCGCCCCGGCGGCCAGGCTCCGGATGCCGCGGCCGGCCCGGCCGGCCAGGTGGAGCACCAGTTCGTGGCAGAACGGCACGAACGGCTCCGTCTTGGCGAAGTCGCCCCAGCGTTCGTCGGCCGTGGACGCAAAGACGGCCGCCCTGCCACCCGTCCCGCCCACGACCAGCGCCGGCAGGCCCGGGCCGAAGCTCATCAGCTCGTGCGCATCGGGCGCGAGGACCACGCGGCGGCACTGCCGGTAGTGCACCTGGGCCAGCGTGGCCCCCGAGTCCGTGAGCGCCGCCACGAACGGATGCTCCCGGTCCACGGCGCGCAGCGTCAGCGGCGAGTCCGGCGGCGCGGCGAAGGGCGCGCCGGCCCGGGCCGGCAACAGCCCGCCGGCGGCCGGCGTGCGGTAGGCGTCGGCCGTCTCGGGCCCCAGGAAGGCCACCAGCCCGCCCCCGCCGGCCACGTAGGCCGCCAGCCGATGCCAGGCCTCGTCGGTCATCGCCCCCGCGCCGACCAGCGCCACCACGTCGTACGGAGCCAGCGACACGGTGGCCAGCTCGGCCGTGGCAGCGCGCCCCACGCGCAGGATGCCGCGCCCGTCCCGCCCCCAGGGGTTCAGCGCGAGGCGGAAGAAGTAGGAGATCGAGTCCTGGTCCCCGCGCACACTGTCCTCGACGCAGAGCACGCCGACGTCCGGCGCCACGTCCACGGTGAACGTCCGCGCGTCGTCCTGCGGCAGGCCGTCGGGGGTCAAGAAGCCCACGCGACCCCAGTGGTGGCCGCTCTCGGACAGCAGGACGTCGAAGTCGACGCTCGTCTCCTGGTCGGCATCCAGGGTCACTTCCCGACGCTGGAGGGGCACGCCGTCGTATTCGAACTGCACGGACCTGCGCATCGGGGCGCCCCAGGCATTCAGCCGGGCCTGCAGGCGCAGCATGCCGCCCGCCAGGGCGGGCTCGCCCAGGTCTCGCAGCTCCGTGACCGAGCCGTTCCGACCCGGCTCGGGCGCGCAGTCCACAACCAGGACGTGCACGTCCGCGCCGACGTCCGCCCGCCGCTGCTCGCGCCCGGCCCAGGCCGACGGTGTCATGTCCGTATAGAGCACGACGTCGCGCCGCGACAGGCCGTCGGTCCGCAGCAGGCGGCCGGCGGCCTCCAGGGCGCCCCAGCACGGGACGGCCCGCGTGCCGGGCTCCAGGGCCAGGATGCGGCCGGGCAGGCCGTGGACGTCCCGCAGCAGTCGGCCGGTCGGCCGCGACGTCGTCATCACGGCGGCCGCCGCGCCGGGCGGCAGCCCCGCGGCGAACTCGGCGGCGGCCTCCCGGGCGCGCTCGAACGGGCTGGAGTCCCCCGCCCGGTACCGCATGCTGAGCGAGTCGTCCAGGATCAGCACCGTGGCGGGCGTGCCCTCCACGTGCGCGGCGGCTGCCGCGCGCCCGCCGCGGCTCACCACCGGCCGGGCCAGCAGCACCGCGAACAACACCAGCAGGAACGCGCGCAGCAGGAGCAGGAGCAGGTAGCGGAACTGCACTCGCCGGAAGGTCCGCCGCCGGCCGGCCAGCACGAACCGCACGGCCGCGAAACGCACCACGACCGGCCGACGGCGCGAGAGCAGGTGGATGAGGATCGGCACGGCGGCCGCGGCCGTCAGGGCCAGCAGGGCCGGATGCATGAACGTGATGTTGCCCATGGTCGGCTCAGAATCGGCTCTGTCGCGCGCGCAGGAAGGCCAGCAGCACCCGGTCGAACGAGTCCTCCGTATCGACCTGCAGGAAGTCGATGCGCTCGTGGCGGCAGGCGTCGCGGCACTTCCGGACGAATGCCTCCACCTCGCGACGGTAGCCCGCCGCCACGGCGTCGGCGTCGGTGCGCACTGTGCGCAGGCTCTCCACGTCCATGAAGTGCACGGGGCCGTGGAACGGGAACCGCACCTCCGCATGGTCCAGGAGCTGGAAACAGATGACGTCGTGCCCGCGATGCCGCAGATGCCGCAGGCCGTCGAGCACGTCGTCCGGCTCCTCGTGCTCCGACGGGATCAGGTCGCTGAGGACGATCACGAGGCCGCGCCGCGACAGCATGCCGGCGCTGCGGTGCAGGCTGTGGGCCAGCCGCGACGGACGGTGCCGCAGCGCGCCGGCCAGCACGCCGAGCAGCGCGGCCAGATGGGAGCGCCGGCTGCGCGCGGGCACGAGGTTCGTCACGTCCTCGTCGAACGTCACCAGGCCCACGTTGTCCTGCTGGTGGATGAGCATGTATCCGAGCGCCGCCGCCATGCAGATGGCGTAGTCGAGCTTGCTCAGGCCCCCGCCGGAGCCGTAGGCCATCGACTCGCTCACGTCCAGCAGCATGTGGCAGTTCAGGTTCGTTTCCGCCTCGAACCGCTTGACGTAGTGCTTGTCCGTGCGGGCGAAGACCTTCCAGTCGATCAGCCGCGGCTCGTCGCCGAAGGTATACTCGCGGTGCTCGCTGAACTCCGTGGAGAAGCCGTGGTAGGGGCTGGCGTGCAGGCCGCTGAAGAAGCCCTCGACGATGAACCGGGCCTTCAGGTCCAGCCGCGCCACGGTCCGGATCACCTCCGGCCGCAGGTATCGCTCGATGTTCCCCATCTCGCCCCGTTCCGGCCCATCGGTCTCGGCCCCGGCCCCCTCGTGGACGCCCGGACCGGGCGCATTGTAGCATGAACGCCGGGAGCCGCAAAACCGCAGAGAACAACGAACGACAGAGGAAAACAGAGAGGAACGGAGGACAGGCACCACGACGCCCACTGAACGACATATTCACCGCAGAGGACGCAGAGATCGCAGAGAAAGGCGGACGACACAGACAAGCAGAGAAGAAAGGATGAGAGATAAGCAGTGCAACATATTTTCTGTAAATGCCGTTTGCTTTGTCCTCCGGGCGACCACCTGAATCGGAAGGAGCCCGTAGGGCGACCGGAGATTCAGGTGGTCGCCCGCGGCTCCTCCCCACGGTCCTGCTCCATGCCCAGATACGCCGCCACCTCCAGCTCCCACTGCTCGTCCACCTCGATCAGAATCGCCCCCACCAGGCGATCACACGAGGCTCGGTTCGGGGAGTGTAACATACCTTCTGGGATTTGAAAGCAGGCCACCGTTTGCTCTAATTGAGAGATCTGGTCGACCCTTCAATCGCCGTCCGCCGTCCGCCGTTCGCCGTCCGCCGTTCGCCGTCCGCCGTTCGCCGTCCGCCGTCCGCCGTCCGCCGTTTGCCGCCCGCCGTTTGCCGTCCGCCGTTCGCCGTTCGCCCTTTGCCGTTTGCCGTTCGCCCTTTGCCGTTTGCCGTCCGCCGTTCGCCGTCCGCCGTTCGCCGTTCACCCTTTGCCGTTTGCCGTCCGCCGTTTGCCGTTTGCCGTTCTCTGCGTTCTCTGCGTCCTCTGCGGTTCAAAAGCCGTGCGCGTGCGCGCAGTTGCCCGGGGCGCGGCCACCGGGTAGTATGAGGGGGTCCGCCGGGCCGTTCCGGGACCGGCGGCCATCACCCGCGGCAATATGAAGGACGGCCATGAATCAGACAGATCCGCTGACGCCGTATGGAAACCGCCCGATGGTCACGCCGATCGTCGCCGCGGTCAACTACGAATACCGCTCCTTCGAGGTGCTCCGCCAGATCACCGACGGAGAGATCGACGGCTACACCTACCACCGCGACGACAACCCGACCGTCCGGGCCGTCGAGAAGTGCCTCGCCGCCGCCGAGGGCGCCAACGACTGCGTCATCAGCACCACCGGCATGGCCGCCATCACGATGATCTTCCTGACCTACCTCAACTCCGGCGACCACCTGCTGACGTTCCACGACGTCTACGGCGCCAACTACAAGGTGTCGCTCATCCTGGAGAGGTTCGGGGTCGAGATCACCTGGCTCGACGCGGACGACGGGGACGCCGTGGCCCGGCACGTGCAGCCCAACACAAAGATGATCTTCTGCGAGACCCCCAGCAACCCGCTCTGCAAGACGGTCGACATCGCCCGGCTGCGCCAGGTGGCCGATGACGCCGGCGCCATGCTGGTGGTGGACAACACCTTCGCGACGCCCTACCACCAGAGGCCCCTGCAGCTCGGGGCGGACCTGGTCGTCCACAGCGCCACCAAGGGCCTCGGCGGACACAACGACCTGATGGCCGGCGCCACCGCCTGCGCCACCCGCCAGCAGTACGACGACCTGTGGTTCACCCGTCAGGCCATCGGCACGACGCTGGACCCCTACTCGGCCGCCCGGCTCGAACGCGGCCTGAAGACGCTCGACCTGCGCGCACAGAGAATGGCCGAGAACGCGCAGGCGATGGCCGAGTTCCTGGTCGATCACCCCCGCATCACGCGCATCCGCTACCCAGGGCTGCCGACCGACCCCGGGCACGAGATCGCCGCCCGCCAGATGGTCAACGGCTTCGGCGGCCTGATGGCCTTCGACGTCGGCGAGACGCAGGACGACGCCAAGCGCTTCATCGAGAAGCTCGGCGTCATCTACCACGCCGTCAGCCTGGGCGCCACCGAGACGCTGGTCTGCATCCCCGTCCTGACCACCATGCTCTACCTGCCCGAGGACCGCCGCGTCGCCTTCGGTGTGCGCCCCAACACCGTCCGCCTCTCTGCCGGAATCGAGGACATCGACCGCCTGATCGCGGACCTGAAGCAGGCCCTCGAGTAGAAGGGACAGAACGCGACGGAGCGGCCCGCATGCCCATGCGCCTGGACTACCGGATGATCGAGCAGGACCTCGCCCCCGGCGCCCGCGTGCCGGACCCCGGGTGCGGCGCGGCATCATCCGCTTCCCCGACTTCGCCCACTGGGACATGCGCCCGCACATGCCCCTGCGCGGCCCCCTGCCCAGCCTGAGGGCCGGCCTGGCCGTCTTCCTCGTGGAGCGGAGGAACTGACGATGGCCGCCGCACACGACACCGACCGCGCGCTCCGGATACTCGACGCCCTGGAGGCCGCCCATCCGGATGCCCGCATCTACCTGGACTACGAGAGCCCGCTCCAGTTGCTCGTGGCGACCATGCTGGCCGCCCAGTGCACCGACGCGCGCGTCAACGAGGTGACCCCGCGCCTGTTCGCCCGCTACGCCACCGCGTCCGCGCTGGCCGAGGCGGACACGGCCGAGCTGGAGGAGCTGATCCGGCCGACCGGCTTCTTCCGCCAGAAGGCGCGCAGCGTGCAGGCCTGCTGCCGGGCGCTCGTCGAGGAGCACGGGGGCGGGGTGCCCGACGACATGGACGCGCTCACGCGGCTCCAGGGCGTCGGCCGCAAGACGGCGAGCATCGTGCTGGCCCAGGCGTTCGGGCACGACGCCATCGCCGTCGACACGCACGTGAAGCGGGTGTCCGACCGGCTGGGGCTGGCCCGGGGCAGCGATCCGGACAAGATCGAACGGGAACTGGCCGCCGCCATCCCCCGCACGCGCTGGAGCCGCGCCACGCTGCTGCTCGGCACGCACGGGCGCCGCATCTGCACCGCACGCAAGCCGGACCACGCGGGGTGCCCCGTCAAGGGGCTCTGTGACTTCTACCAGGCCATGAGGACGCGGTAGGCGCCCCGGCGCCCTGCCCGCACATGCACCGTGGACGACGACCGCCAGAGCAGGCCCGCCCCGAAGCGCTACCGGCTGCTGGTGCGCGGCCGCGTGCAGGGGGTCGGCTTCCGGCCCACCTTCTACCGGGAACTGACACGGCGCGGCTGCGGCGGCGGCATCCGTAACACGCCCGAGGGCGTCGTCCTGGAGGTCGAAGGCCCCCGGGAGACGCTGGACGCGTTCGTGCACAACTTCCGCGCACTGGCCCCCGCGCGGGCGCGCATCGACGAGCTGGACGTCCGCGAGATCGAGCCGCTGGGCGAGACGGAGTTCCGCATCGCACCGAGCCGCGCCGACGGCCCCAGCCTGCTGCCCATTCCGCCCGACCTCGCAACGTGCAGCGAATGCCTGCGCGAACTGCACGACGCCGGCGACCGCCGGCACGGCTATGCCTTCATCACGTGCGCCGCGTGCGGGCCGCGCTTCACAATCGCGCGGCAGGTGCCGTTCGACCGCGAACGCAGCACCATGGACGCGTTCGCCCCCTGCCCCGACTGCGCGCGCGAATACGCCGATCCGGCCGACCGCCGTCTGCACGCGCAGACGGTCTCCTGCCCGGCCTGCGGGCCGCGCCTCTCGTTCCTGGAGCCGGACGGCCGCCCGCGGGACGGCGACCCCCTGGAGGTCGCCCGCCGGCTGCTGGCCGGCGGCGCCATCCTGGCCGTCAAGGGTCTGGGCGGCTTCCACCTGGCCTGCGACGCCACGCGCCAGGACGTCGTCGGGCGGCTGCGCGCGCGCAAGCGCCGCCCGGCCAAGCCGCTGGCCGTCATGGTGCCGGACATGGACGCCTGCCGGCGGATCTGCGTCGTCTCGGCAGACGAGGAGGCGCTTCTGCGCTCGGCGGCGGCGCCCATCGTCCTTCTGCGCCGGCAGCCGGCGGGCGCCGTCGCCGGCGCGCTCGCACCCGGGCTGCCCGACCTGGGCGTCATGCTGCCCCACGCACCCCTGCACGCGCTCCTGTTCGACGACCCGCGCGTGCCGCGGGCGCTCGTCATGACGAGCTGCAACCGCTCCGAAGAGCCCATCGCCGTCGCGCACGAACACATAGTGGGCGAGCTGCAGGACCTGGTGGACGGTATCTTGACCAACGACCGGCCGATCGCCAACCGGTGCGACGACTCGGTGGTGGCGACGTTCGCCGGCCGCCCGCTTCCCATCCGCCGTTCTCGCGGCTACGTGCCCGACCCGGTCGAGCTGACGGCGGGCGGGCCGTCCGTGCTGGCCACCGGAGGGATGCTGAAGAACGCCTTCGCACTGACCAGCGGGCGCCGGGCCTTCCTCTCGCAGCACATCGGCGACGTCTCCGACGCCGACAACGCGCTCTACTTCGCGCGCTCGGTCGAACGCTTCTGCGCGCTCCTGCGCCTGGAACCGGAGGTCGTGGCCTGCGACCTGCATCCCGACTACCCCACCACGGCCTACGCCCGCCGCTTGGCCGATTCACGCGGGCTGCCGCTCGTGGCCGTCCAGCAGCATCACGCGCACGTCGTCAGTTGCCTGGCCGAGCACGGCCTGGACGGCCCCGTCATCGGCGTGAGCTGGGACGGCTCGGGCTACGGCCCCGACGGCGCCGTCTGGGGCGGCGAGTTCCTCGTGTGCGACCGGCGCAGCTACGAGCGCCACTACCACCTGGACTACGTGCCGATGCCCGGCGGCGAACAGGCCGTCCATCAGCCCTGGCGCATGGCGCTCGCGCACCTTTCGCACGCGCTCGGCCCGGACGCCGCCATGGCCCGCATGGCACGCCACGTGGGCGAGCGGGAGTTGGGGCAGGCGCAGCGGGCCATGGCGATCCGCGAGTTCTCGCCCTTCACCTCGAGCGCAGGGCGGCTCTTCGACGCCGTGGCCGCCCTCCTCGGAGTACGCCTGCGGACCACCTACGAGGGCCAGGCGGCCTGCGAACTGGAGGCCCGGGCCGCCGCCGATTCGACGGACCCGTACGGTTTCGGATATGATGGGCGGCGGATCACACTCGCTGCCACATTCGACGGCATCTGCCGGGACCTGGACCGGGGTGAAGGCGTCGCCGACGTGGCCGGCCGCTTCCACGGCACCATGGCGCGCCTGATCGCGGAGACCTGCCGCCGGCTGCGGGCCGAGACCGGGCTGGGCATCGTCGCCCTGTCCGGAGGCGTCATGCAGAACCGCACGCTCCTGGCGGCGGCCGTGCCGGCCCTCCGGGCGGACGGCTTCGAGGTGCTGCTGCAGACGCGCGTGCCGCCCAACGACGGCGGCCTGTGCCTGGGCCAGGCCGCGTGCGCACTGGCCCGGGTGAACGAAGAAGGGGACGGATGACATGTGCTGGGCAGTTCCGACGAGGATCGTGCAGGTCGACGGCGAGGTCGGCACGGTCGACATCTCGGGCGCGGCCCGGGAGGTCAGCCTCTGCCTGATCGAAGACCCGCAGCCCGGCGACTACGTGCTGATCCACGCCGGATTCGCCATCCAGAAGGTGGACGAGCAGGAGGCGCAGGAGACCCTCCGGCTGCTTGACGAACTGCGCCGCAGTCTCGGAGAGGGCGATGCGATTCGTCGATGAGTTCCGCGACCCGGTCGCAGCGCGCGACCTGAGCCGGCGCATTCGCACGGCCGCGGAGGCCGCCGGCCGCCCGCTCCGGTTCATGGAAGTCTGCGGCGGCCACACGATGGCCATCCACCGGTTCGGCATTCCCGAACTCCTGCCGGACGGCCTGGAGTTGCTCAGCGGCCCCGGCTGCCCCGTCTGCGTGACCCCGGTGAGCTACCTGGACCGCGCCATCGAGATCGCCTCGGAGCCGGACCGCACGGTCGCCACGTTCGGCGACCTGCACCGCGTGCCCGGCCGGGCGGGCAGCCTGGAGGACGCGGCGGCCGACGGCGCCGACGTCCGCGTGGTCTACGGCCCCCGGGACGCCCTGGAGCTGGCCCGGCGGATGCCGGCACGCGAGGTCGTCTTCCTGGCCATCGGCTTCGAGACGACGGCGCCGGCCACCGCCGCCACTCTGCGCGAGGCGCGCGCGGCCGGCGTGCGCAACCTGCGCGTGCTGCCCGGGCACAAAACGATGCCGCCCGCGCTCCGGGCGCTGGTCGGCGGCGACGGGGTGGCCCTGGACGGCCTTCTGCTGCCCGGGCACGTCTGCACGGTCACCGGCTCGGCCCCCTACGAGTTCCTGGCGCGCGAGTACGGCCTGGCCTGCTGCATCACGGGTTTCGAGCCCGCCGACGTCCTCCTGGGCGTCCTCTCGCTCGTCGAGCAGGCGGCGTTCGGCCGGCCGCTCGTGGACAACCGCTACCGCCGCGCCGTGCACGCCGACGGCAACCCGCGCGCACGGGCGGCCGTCCAGGCGGTGTTCGCGCCGGCCGACAGCCGGTGGCGCGGCATCGGCACGCTGCCCGGCAGCGGCCTGGACCTGCGCGAGGACTGGCACCCCTTCCGCGTCGAACCGCCGCCGCCCGACGCCCCCGACGCCGAGCAG
Organism: Candidatus Brocadiaceae bacterium; assembly: GCA_012728835.1. Classification (NCBI taxonomy): domain Bacteria; kingdom Pseudomonadati; phylum Planctomycetota; class Candidatus Brocadiia; order Candidatus Brocadiales; family Candidatus Brocadiaceae; species Candidatus Brocadiaceae bacterium. The sequence goes on from JAAYEJ010000070.1 coordinate 14,421, forward strand.
ACGGCCTGCCGGTGCCCGGAGGTCCTGCGCGGCCGGATCCGCCCGCCGGACTGCCCGCTCTTCGGCGCCGCCTGCACGCCCGACTCGCCCGTCGGCCCCTGCATGGTGTCCGGCGAGGGTGCCTGCGCCGCCTTCTACCGATACGGCACGGAGGAGTCGGCGACATGAGCGACGACCACATCCGGCTGGGCCACGGCAGCGGCGGCATCCTGACGCGCCGCCTCATCGAGGGCACGCTGCTGAACCACTTCCGCTCCCCCGTCCTGCAGGCCCTGCCCGACAGCGCGTGGCTTGAGGTCGGCGGCGCGTGCCTGGCCTTCACCACCGACAGCTTCGTCGTGGACCCCATCGTCTTCCCGGGCGGCGACATCGGCTCGCTGGCCGTCTTCGGCACCGTCAACGACCTGGCCGTGGCCGGCGCGGCCCCGCGATACATCTCGTGCGCGCTGATCCTGGAGGCGGGCCTCCCGACGGCCGAGCTGGACGCCGTCCTGGCCTCCATGGCCCGGGCGGCCGAGGAGGCCGGCGTGGAGGTCGTCACGGGCGACACAAAGGTCGTCCCGCGCGGCAAGGCCGATCGGATCTTCATCAACACGGCAGGCATCGGCACCCCGATGGACGGCTGCACGCCCCCGGGCGGGCCGGCGCACGAGGGCGACGTCGTCATCGTCTCCGGGCCGGTCGGCGACCACGGGGCCGCCGTCCTGTCACGCCGCGAGGGCATGGCCATGGAGACGACGATCCTGAGCGACTGCGCCCCGCTCACCCGCGCGGCCGCCGCCGTGCTGCGCACCGCGCGGCGCGTGCCGTTCCTGCGGGACCTCACGCGCGGCGGCCTGGCCACCGTGCTGAACGAGGCGACCGGCCCCGGCCGGCCCGGCCTGCTCATCCACGAGGAGCGCACGCCCGTGCACGAGCAGGTGCGCGCCATCTGCGAGGTACTGGGACTGGACCCCCTCTACATGGCCTGCGAGGGGCGCCTGGGCGCCGTCGTGGACGCCGAGAGCGTGCCCGCCGTGCTCGCGGCGCTGCGCGCGGTGCCGGGGGCCGAGGGCGCCGCGGCGGTCGGCGAGGTCACCGCACGTTACGAGGGCACGGTGGCCCTCCAGACAGCGCTGGGCACGCGCCGCCTGCTGCAGATGCTCAGCGGCGAACAGCTCCCGCGAATCTGCTGACAACCGGAGGAGTTCACGCATGGACGCCCGGCCCGGCCCGGCGGAATCAACGCTCGTGGAGGCACTCCATGAGCACGGCCAGGAGCACGTGCTGCACCGGATCGACCGTCTGGACGCGCCCGCACGCGCACGCCTGCTGGCGCAACTGGCCTGCCTGGACCTCGGCCGCCTGCGGGAGTTCCGCCGCCTGCTGGATGCCCCGCCGAGCGCCCCGAGCGGCGACGACATCCGCCCCGCCCCGGTCGAAGTCCTCCCGACCAACGAGGCCGGGCGCGAGCGGGAGGCCGGCATCGCCCGCCTGGGGCTCGACGCGCTGAGGGCCGACCGCGTGGCCGCGCTCACCGTGGCCGGCGGCCAGGGCACACGCCTGGGATACCCCCACCCGAAGGGCCTGTTCCCCGTCTCGCCGGTGCGCGGCAAGAGCCTGTTCCAGTGGCTGGGCGAGAAGGTGCTGGCCGCCCGGCGCCGACACGGCTGCGGGCTGCCGTGGCTGATCATGACCAGCCCGGACAACGACGCGGAGACCCGGGGGTTCTTCGAGCGCAACGCCTTCTTCGGCCTCGGCGCCGATACGGTCCACTTCTTCACCCAGGGGGTCAACCCGATCCTGAGCGAGGACGGCCGCCTGCTGCTGGCCGACGCGGACAGGCTGCTGGTCGGCCCGGACGGACACGGCGGGCTGTTCGACGCGCTGGCCCGCTCCGGCCTGATCGAGATGCTCGCGCGGAGCGGCCGGGACCTGATCAGTTGCTTCCAGGTCGACAACCCCCTGATGGACGTGGCGGACCCCCGCTTCCTCGGCCACCACATCCGGCGCGGCGCCGGGCTCTCCTCGAAGGTCCTGGCCAAGCGCTCGCCCGACGAACGCCTCGGCTTGGCCGTGATCCTCGACGGACGCCCCGCCGTCGTCGAATACAGCGACGTCCCCGGCGACATCGCCGCCGCGCGGCTGCCCGACGGCGAACTGCGCCTGCGCTTCGGCAGCATCGCCGCCCACGTGCTGAGCGTGCCCTTCGTCGAGGACGTGGCCCGCGACGAACGCGGCCTGCCCTGGCACGTCGCACGCAAGACGTACGAGGTCCTGGACGACGAGGGGCGCCGCACGGTGCGCCCGGGCTGCGTCAAGTTCGAGCGCTTCCTCTTCGATGCCCTCGCCTTCTGCCGGGAGACCGCCTTCGTTGAGGTGCGCCGGGAGAGCCAGTTCGCGCCCGTCAAGAACGCCCTGGGAGACGACAGCCCGGATTCGGCCCGCAGGATGATGCGGAGCCTCTGGCTCGAGTGGCTGCGGTCCGCCGGCGTCCGGGTGCCCGAGCAGGAAGCGCCCCCGATCGAGATCAGCCCGCTGTATGCCGACAGTGAGGAGGAGTTCCGGCTCCGGATGCGCCCGGGCCGGCCGCCCACCTTTCCCCTGGTGCTCGACGCATGAACGCCAAGACGCCCGCACGCGCCCGGTTCGTCTACTCGCCCCTCTACCGGTGCGACATCGGGACGCACGTCTTCCCCATCGAGAAGTACGCCCTCCTGCACGACCGCCTCGTGCGCTCCGGGCAGGTGGCCGAAGACGACTTCCTGGCCCCGGCCGCCGCCACCCGCGCCGAACTGGAACTCGTCCACACGCCGGAGTACCTGGACGACCTGTTCGCCGGCCGGCACACGGAGCGGACCGTGCGCAGCGAGATGCGGATCTCGCACGACATCGTCGCCGCCTTCGCACTCGGGGCCGGCGGTACGGTGCTGGCCTGTCGCACGGCGGTGCGCGAGCGCACGTTCGCCATGAACCTGGCCGGGGGCTTCCACCATGCCTTCGCAGACTGGGCCGAGGGGTTCTGCTACATCAACGACGTGGCCCTCGGCGTGCACATCCTGCGCGCCGACGGCCTGGTGCGGCGCGCGATGGTCGTCGACTGCGACCTGCACCAGGGCAACGGCACCGCCGAGCTGTTCCGCAGCGAACCGGAGGTCTTCACCTTCAGCATCCACGAGGAGGCGATCTATCCCATCAAGCGGTGCAGCGACCTGGACATCGGCCTGCCCTCGGGCTGCTCCGGCGCCCACTACCTGCGCGACCTGGAACGGCACCTCCCGCCCGCCCTCGACCGCCACCGCCCCGAGTTCGTCCTCTACGTCGCCGGCGCCGATCCCTACAGGCAGGACCAGCTCGGCTCGCTTCAGCTCAGCATGGACGACTTGAAACGTCGCGACGAACTGGTGATCGGCGCGTGCGCCGAACGCGGCATCCCCGCCGCCGTGGTGCTCGCCGGCGGCTACGCCGCGCGCGTGGACGACACCGTCACCATCCACTACAACACGGCGCTGACCCTGCTCGAGCACTCTCGAAAGGCCCCCGCACGGCCCGATGCCTGAACCATCCCCCCTCGGCACCACGCTGGCCGGCCTGCGCCGCGCGGCCCATCTGGCCCTGGACTGGTTCTACCCGCGCCACTGCTGCCACTGCGGGCTCCCGCTGGCCGAGTTCGACGCCCGCACACTGTGCGCGGACTGCACGGCCGACCTGCGCGCGCTGCGGATCACCGGCACCGTCTGCGACGTCTGCGGCGTGCCCCTCTCGGGCGACCCCGCCGCCGGGAGCCTTTGCATCGCGTGCCGGGCCGAGGCGCGGCACTTCGACCGGGCGCGCGGGTTCGTGCTCTACGCGGAACCGATCCGATCGGTCATCCACAGCTTCAAGTTCGGGGGCAGCTACTTTTTGGGCCCGCGCGTGCTGCGCTTCATGCTGGAACGCGGCTGGTACCCGGACGGGCTGGAACCGGCCGACGCCGTGATGCCGATCCCGCTGCACCCGCGGCGCCGGCGCGAACGCGGCTACGATCAGGCCCTGCTGCTGGCCCGCGTGCTGGCCCGCCGGCTGGACCTGCCGCTGCAGGCCGGGACGCTGATCCGGACCCGCTACACCTCACAGCAGGCCCGCCTGGCCCCGCGGCAGCGCTGGGACAACGTGCGCGGCGCCTTCCGCGTCCGCTCCCGGGCCGAGGTCGCCGGACGGCGCCTGATGCTGGTGGACGACGTGCTGACGACGGCCACGACCGCGCGGGAGTGTGCACGCGTGCTCAAGCGCCACGGGGCGGCGCACGTTCAGGTGGTCACGCTGGCCCGCACCCCGCCCTGAGCGCCCGCATGCCCCGGCGGGCGGGGCGGCTACGGCACCAGGCGCACGTTGCGGATGCGCAGGGGCGCCTGCACGTTGTCGTAGAACAGCAGGGTGATCCGCCCGACCGATTCGGGGTCCTTCAGTTCGCCGCCGAACTGCCACTTCGTCGCCAGGCACTTGAACCGCGGCCCCGTGAGCGGAAAGACCACCTCCCGCCACCCGCCACCCCGCACCGTCTCGGCGGCCGACTCGAACATGGTGGCCCCCCCGGTGCCCGTCCAGAGGGCGACCGCCACGCGGACCGGCCGCGGGGACTGCAGATCGAACGCCAGCCGGCCGTGCCCGCTCGCGTCCAGCGCACGCACCAGGCTGATCGCCCACTTGTCGTACAGCCCGGCCTCCTGCCGGACCATGACGGCGGCTCCCGGCTCCACGCTCACCGTGGCCGGGTTCGCCCAGGACTCGGCGCGCCAGAGCAGGGCCTCGCCGGGAGCGTCGATCACCGCACCCAGCGGCGCCGCCCCGGACGCAGGCGCAACGGCCTCCGGCACGGGCCGCCGGCGCGGCCTGGCGGGCCGGGTGGACGCCGGCGCGGCGCTCGCCGGAGCCGGGGCCGCGGCCGCCGCCGTGCGGGCGAGCATCAGGAGCCCCTCGGTCTCGGCACGGAACCGCTCCCGGTCGGTCTCCGGCACGTCGGCCTCCGCGATCTTCGGCAGCAGGCCCTCCAGCGCCTCGACGGCCTGGCGGCTGCGCCCGTCCTCCAGGGCCATGCGCGCCTCCGCCAGCACGTTCTGCAGCGGCGGCAGGCCGGCGCGCCGGCGGCGGACGATCTCCTGAAGCTCCCGGATCCGCGCGTGCATCCGGGCGGCCTCCTCATGGAACGCATCGGGGACCTTCTGCTGAACACGCTGCGTCAACAGGAAGCCGCGGGCGGACGTCCAGTCGGACAGGGCCTGCTCCTCGTGCCCGGGCACGTCGCTCAACTGCGCCCTCCGGATCGCGGACCTGACCGCCTCCGACAGCTCCGGCGGCCCCCGGTGGGCGCGCGCGTAGGCCCACCAGCCTCCGGCACCGACCAGGGCCAGCAGCAGGGCCGCAGCGCCCCAGAGCATCCACGGCGACAGGGGCCGGCGCGCGCGTTCGGCCACCCGCACCCGGGTTCGGGCGGCCGGGTCGAGCGCTTCGACGGCCGAGAGCCGCGCCAGTTCGTCGCGGAGCTGACTGCGCAGGGGCGCGGCCCCAACGGCCTTCAGAGGGGCTCCGCACTCCGGGCAGCGCAGGGCCCTGCCGTCAGGCGCGCCCTGGAACCGGTAGCGCTTCTTGCACTCCCCACACTGGAGCACGGTCGTGTTGCCGGCTGTCACCAGTGATCACTCCCGCCAGGGGCCGCCCGTTCAACGCCTCAACAGGCGGCGGATGGTCTTCTCGACCTCGGCCACGTCCACGTCCGTGTCGGTGCAGGGCCCGTTGGGCCGCGCGTTGATGACGCCCAGGGCGGGCTTGGGGAAGATGGCCGCCATGCCCTCGCGCAACTCCTTCTCGCAGGCGATGGCAAGCACGGCCTTTACGCCCCTGTCCCGGGCCAGTTCGACCGCCAGACGGCCGCCCGTCGCGACCGCGCAACGCACCCCGTACCGGTCCGCAAGGTCCAGGACGTCCTTGACCTTGCAGCGGCCGCAACGCCGGCATTCCTGCACGTCGCGCGTGATCTTGCGTTCGCAATGGCTGTTCTGCAGGCACGACGGCAGAAGCATGAGGAGTTCCTCGGGCCTGCAGCGCGTGCGCCGAGCGCGCGTGACCGCGTTCATCAGTCTGACCAGCGCAGTTCCCACAATCTCAGTATCCCTTCTGGAGCCCGTCCGATGCAAGCCCCGGCGGATCAGTCCCCGTCGGTCGGCGCAACGAACCGGTCGCCGGGCCGCACGCGGTGCCCGTGCACGAAGTCCGGCACGCACATCGCCCGGCTGCCGGCCGGCTTCAGTGCGCGCACGCGCACCGCGCCCCGGCCGGCCTGCACCCGCAGCGCGTCCGGCTCGACGGCCAGCACCGTGCCGGGCGCGACGGCAGCGCCGGCCTCGGCCCCGTCGCCGGGCACGGGCGCCGGCTCGGCGCACAGGAGCGTGACCTTCACGCGCCTGCCGCCGGTCTCCAGCACGGTCCAGGCGCCCGGCCAGGGGGTGAGCCCGCGGACGCGGTTGCAGAGTTCACGGGCCGGGACGGTCCAGGCCAGCCGCCCGTCGTCCTTCGTCAGGGCGCGCGCGAAGAAGCCGCCCGATGCCGGCTGCGGCCGTTCGGGCACGGCCTCGCCGCGGTCGAGCCGCCGCAGGACCTCGGCCATCAGTGCGGCGCCCTCGCGCGCCAGCCGGGCCTCCAGTTCGCCCATCGTCTCGCGGTCGCCGATGCGCACCTTCGCGGCGGCCAGGACCGGCCCGGCGTCGAGCCGGGGCGCCATGCGGATGACGGTCACGCCCGTCCCGGTCTCGCCGCGCATCAGCGCCCAGTGCACGGGCGCCGCGCCGCGGTAGTCCGGCAGCAGCGACGCGTGCAGGTTCAGGAAGCCCTGGGGCAGAGCGGACAGGACGGAGGGGCGCAGGATCTCGCCGTAGGCGGCCACGACGCCCATCTCGGCCCCCGACTCGGCCAGCGCCCGCGCGGTCTCGGGCCGGTTCACACTCTCGGGCTGCCACAGCGGCAGTCCCAGACGCTCGGCGGCCTGCTTGACGGCCGTCGCAGCGGGCTTGCGCCCGCGGCCGCGCGGCCGGTCCGGCCGCGTGATGACCAGGCGCACCCGGTGCCCCGCCTCGTGCAGTGCCTCCAGGGTCGGCACCGCGAAGTCGGGACTGCCCAGGAATGCCAGGTTCATGGACGGGCCTTCGTCGGGGAGAGCAGGCACAACGGACGTCACGAGGAGGCGCGGGCGGCCGCCTCCGCCTCCAGCCTCCGCAGAGGCTCGCGCAGGGTGATGAGCGTCGTCGGCGGCAGCCGGTCGATGAACAGCAGGCCGTTCAGGTGGTCCACCTCGTGCTGCCAGGCGCATGCGGCCAGGCCGTCCGCCTCGATCTCCAGCCTCTCGCCGCCCAGGGTGTACGCCACGACCTTTACCTTCGCGGCCCGCGGCACGTACGCCCGAATGCCGGGCAGGCTCAGGCAGCCTTCCTCCCTCTGCGCCTCGCCCTCGCGATGCACGATCAGCGGGTTGACAAAGATGCGGGTTCCCCGGCGGTCGCCCTCCGTGTCCAGCGTGATGATCCGGTCCGTCCAGCCCACCTGCGGGCCGGCCAGGCCCACGCCGTCCTCGACGTACATCATCTCCAGCATCTCTTCGGCCCGGTCGACCGTCTGGCGGCTCACCTCGCGCAGGGGCCGACACGTCCGCTTGAGCACTCGATCCGGGTAGTAACGCAGTTCCACCTTCGCATCCTCGACTGTGCGGGAAGAGCGGGACACACCCCGCGGCTACAGATTACCACAGACTCGGCCGATTCGAAAGGCTCGCGCCGGCCCGGCCCGCGCCGCCGGGCACGACGGAGCGTGCCCCTCCAGCCCAGGGGTCGCACCCCACCGTCTACACGCACACCTCGTCAAGCACGGCCAGGACGAAGGACTCGCTGACGGCGACGGGGTTGGCCCGGCTGGAGCCGCTCCTGACTGCGTAGTCCACGATGATGCGTTCCCACTCGCCTTTCGGGCGCGCGCCGAGCCTGCGCGGCAGGCTCAGTCCGTCCAGCAGGGACTCCAGCACCCGGACGGGCTCGCCGCCCATCGCCTCGCGCAGGGCCTCGTACTTCGCGCCCGCCGCCGCCCGGTTCCGCCGCAGCACGGGCGGCATGAGCGCGCCGCAGACGACGCCGTGCGGAAGGCCCAGGCACAGGCCCAGCGGATGGGCGATGCCGTGCACGGCGCCCAGACGGGCGTTCGCCAGGGCCAGCCCGGCCAGGAAGCTGCCCTCGGACATGGCCGCCCGCGCGTCGTGGTCCTGCCCGTCGCGCCAGACGGCGAGCAGGTTGCCCGAGGTCAGCCGAACCGACGCCAGGGCCAGCGCATCCGTGGTGGGGATGGCGTGCACCGACAGGTAGGACTCGATGCCCTGCACCAGCGCGTCCATTCCCGCGGCGGCCGTGGCGCCGGGCGGGCAGGCCAGCGTCAGATCGGGGTCCACGATGGCCACGGTCGGCAGCACGCCTGCGCCGCGGATGCTCTGCTTGAGCCGCGCCCCGGGGGCGGTCAGCACGCCGTTGGGGGTCGCCTCGGCGCCGGTGCCCGACGTCGTCGGAATGGCCACGTGGGGCAGCCCGCGGGACTCGATCGACTGGGTGTGGAACTGCGCGGTCGGCGCCTCCTCGCCGGCCAGGGCGGCGGCCACTTTGCCGACGTCCAGTGCGCTGCCGCCCCCCGCCTCGACCACCAGGTCGCATTCGGACTCGCGGATGGCCGCCCGGGCGGCGTCCACCGTGCCGACGTCGGGCTCCGGCCGCACCTCCTCGAAGGTCGTCACGGCCACGCCCGCCTCCTGCAGGAGCGTCGTGAGCCGCTCGGTGATCCCCGCCCGACGCAGCCCGTGCCGGCCCGTGACCAGCAGGGCCCGGCGGCCGAGCCGCGCCGCCTCCTCGCCCAACGCCCGCACGGCACCGGGCCCGACATGGCAGGCGGACGGAAACTTGAGCTTCAGTGCATGCCCCATGGACGTCCCTCCCGGCTCACGGGCCGCCGTCGGCCAGCACGACCAGTTCCACCCCGGCCGCCAGGAACATGTCGCGCGCAAACGCGTCCGGATACTCCCGCGTCGCGACGACCCGCACGATCCCCGTGTTGATGATCATCTTCGAGCAGAGGCTGCACGGCACGTGCGTGCAGTAGAGGCACGCGCCCTCCATGCGCACGCCATGCCGCGCGCCCTGGAGGAGCGCGTTCATCTCGGCGTGGAGTCCCCGGCACAGCTCGTGCCGTTCGCCGCTGGGCACGTTGAGCTGGTCGCGCAGGCAGCCGACCTCGCTGCAGTGCGGCAGCCCGCTGGGCGCGCCGTTGTAGCCCGTGGCCAGTATCCGCTTGTTCAACACCACCACGGCGCCCACGCGGCGTCGCAGGCAGGTGGCGCGCCGCGCCACCTCGTGCGCAATGCGCATGAAGTACTCGTCCCAGCTCGGCCGCCGCACGTCCGCATCCTGTGCCATCCCCTCCTCCTTCACGGACGGGCCGCCGGCACGACGCGCGCCACGCCCTGCGCATCCGGCGCTCGGATCACGCCTTCTTCCGTAATAATGGCAGCGATGTTGCGCGCCGGGGTCACGTCGAAGGCGGGGTTGTAGACGGCGATGCCCTCGGGAGCCGTGACGTGCCCCCCCCAGCGGGTGACCTCCTCGGCGGCGCGCTCCTCGATGGGGATCAGGCTGCCGTCCGCCAGCGAGAGGTCAAACGTGCTGATCGGCGCCGCCACGTAGAACGGCACGCCGTGCTCGCGGGCCAGCACGCTCAGCCCGTAGGTGCCGATCTTGTTGGCCGCGTCGCCGTTGGCGGCGATGCGGTCGGCACCGACGATCACGGCGTCCACACCCCGACGCTGCATCACGTGCGCCGCCATGTTGTCGCAGATCAGCGTGGCGGGGATGCCCGCCTGCTGCAGCTCCCAGGCCGTCAGGCGCGCGCCCTGGAGCAGCGGCCGGGTCTCGTCGACGTAGACGGACAGGCGCTTCCCCTGCTCGTGCGCGGCGAACAGCACGCCGAGCGCCGTGCCGTAGTCGGCCGTGGCCAGCCCGCCGGCGTTGCAGTGCGTCAGGACGGTGGCACCGTCGGCCAGCAGGTCCGCGCCGTGGCGGCCGATGCGCCGGCAGACGTCCCTGTCCTCCTCGAGGATGCGCAGGGCTTCCTCGAGCAGCCGCTGCAGGAACGCCCCGGGGGCCGGGTCCGCGTGCTCGCGGGCCGTGCGCTTCATCCTCTCCAGGGCCCAGACCAGGTTGACGGCCGTCGGGCGGCTCGAAGCCAGGTAGTCGCTGACGGGCTCCAGCTCGCCCCGCATCGCCTCGACGCCGCGAGGCAGGGCACGCCGCACGCCGAGCACGACACCCATGGCGGCGGCGATGCCGATGGCCGGCGCGCCGCGCACGCGCAGGGTGCGGATCGCCTCCCAGACCTCCTGCACTGTTTCGCACGTCCTGTACTTGAACTCCGCCGGCAGCAGTGTCTGGTCCACCAGCTCCACGCGGCCGTCGGTGCCGCCGACCCAGCGGATCGTCTCAACCGGCATAGGCTATCGTCCTCGCCTCTATGCGCCGTACTTGTCCAGCAGGCCCGCGTTGGCCAGCATGAGCGGCAGCAGGTACATCGAGCGGAAGATGCCCAGCCCGCCCTTGTTGCACTCGGCCTCGGTGAACCGCTCCGGCAGGTCGGCGCCGCAGCGCGGCGAATGCAGGAGCAGGGGCACGGGATGCCAGCTATGCAGCTTCATGGGGCACGGGGTCGAATGGTCGCCGGTCAACGCCAGGACCTCGGGCTTCGGGTTCAGCAGCATGGGCAGTCTCTCGTCCACCGCCTCGATCGCCTGCACCTTGCGCTCGTGCGAGCCGTCCTCGCCGGCCTCGTCGGTCGGCTTGACGTGGATGAAGAAGTAGTCGTAGGCGTCGCGGTTGTCCAGGTAGGTCTGGAACTCCTCCTGAACGGACGGCCCCGTCTCCAGAAGGTCCATGCCCACGAGGCTGGCCAGGCCCCTGTACATGGGGTACGTGGCGATGGCGGCGCAGCGCAGCCCGAAGCGGTCGGCCAGCGTGGGAATGTCGGGCCGGCAGGAGACGCCGCGCGTCATGACGCCGTTGATGGGCTCGGAGCCGGCCAGCGCCTCCTGGGCCAGGCGCACGAACTCGTTGATGACCTCGGCCGTCTTGCGCGCGGCCTCGGTCTCGGCGCGAGCCTCGTGCAGCGGACGGCCGTTCTCGTGCGGATCGGTGTCGTTGACGCCTGCGGCCAGGCCCGGCCCGCGGAAGACGACGCCGAAGCGGTGCCCCTGGCCCGCCAGCAGGATGACCTCCACGTCGCCGATGGTCCGGATCTTCTCGCGCAACCGCTCGACCGTTCGGGTGCCGTCCTCGGTGCTGGGGCGCCCGGCGCGGCGGTCGGTCACCTTGCCGTCCTTCATCGTGCAGAAGTTCGCGCGGGCGGCCACGTCGCCGGGCTGCAGGGCCATGCCCATGCCCACGACCTCCATGACGCCGCGGCCGATCTCCACCTCGCGCGGGTCGTATCCGAACAGGCCCAGGTGCGCCGGGCCGCTGCCGGGCGTGATGCCGTGGTCGACCGGGATGATGCGGCCGACCGCGCTGTGGTGGGCCAGCTTGTCCAGGTTCGGGGTGCGGGCGTCCTCCAGGGGCGTGCGGAACTCGTTGTCCCCGTGCCGGATGTCCCCCAGGCCGTCGAGAACCAGAAGCACCAGCTTCTTCCCCTCGGAACGGGCCTCCTGGCGCTTGATCAGTTGCTCGGCAATCTGCAGCGAATCCATCGGGCGTGTCTCCTCTGTTCGGGCAGGCGGGCCGAACGGCCCCCGCGGCGCCAATATAGTTGGGGGGGCCGCGCTTGTCAAAGACGCGGCACGGCCCCCATAGGGTCGCCCGGGGCCCCCGCGGCTGGAGGGGCACGCTCCGTCGTGCCCGCTCCTGCAATGACCGGCTGCCTGCCATCCCCGGCCGCGACCGAGCGCGGCCCTCCACTTGCACGGACGGTTCACGCCGCTGGAGGGGCACGCTCCGTCGTGCCCGCTCCTGCAATCACCGGCTGCCTGCCATCCCCGGCCGCGAC
>JAAYEJ010000071.1 GCA_012728835.1 Candidatus Brocadiaceae bacterium
CGGGGTAGCCGTTCTCAAACCACTCGACGAGATCGGCGGTGGAGTTGCTCCCCCCGTCGAAGTCGAGCAGGCCGAATACCCCGGGCGTGATCTTCTGGCTGTCGTAGACCACCAGGTACTGTCCGGCCGGCACGAGGTCGCCCTGCCAGATTGCGACGGGCATGAGGCCGCCGGCGGTCCAGAACCGGGCGACCGCGTCTCGCGCCTGCGAAACGCCGTTCAGGCCGAAGATGCGCGCGAACGGCGTTCCGTCCGGACCGCCGGGAGCGTCCGCACCTCGGCTCGTGCGCACCCGGGCGGCGTTCGCGCTCTTCGACGTGTCGCATGGCGTGAACGTCGCGCCGTCCCACAGGCCAAACTCGATCTCGGCCCTGCTGTCCGGGTAGTTGGCGTCCTTGATGGCCTCGGCTTCGGCTGCGGCGCAGGTCCGTGCGCCCTGCTCATCGGCGCCGGCGACGCGCCGCTCCCAGAGTTCCAGCACGGCCGCAAGGCTGGCGGCATCCGCAGCGCTCTGAAGGCGCGAACGGCTATTGCACAGCGACCCGACGTCGATCGCGATCGCCGCCACACAGAAGAGAACCGGCAGCAAAAAGCACGCCAGTACAATGACCTGTCCGGCCCGCCCCCGCTCCGCACGCATACCATCCCCCTCCAGACACGACAATCCGGCAGCACACCACATCCATCGAGTCTATGCGAACGGCGACGCGAAGTCAATGCGAGGCATCTGCGTTTGTGGGGTGGATCGAGTCGAGGCAGGAGCCGCATTCGGCCATTGGGCGGTTCCCGATGCATGGCGCGGATGCGCGATGCGGCGGCCGTGCGACCGGCAGAGGCACAGCGGCAGGCGATCCGCAGGGTCCACGGATTGACGGCCAACGCGGGCCCGCCCGGGCCGGCGCTCACGGGTGCAGGCGGCCGCACGCGAACTGTCGCGGCGCACGGCCGGCGGGTATACTCGCACCGATTCGGAGGCGCGCGATGTGGAGACTTCAGAGCAGCGTGGAGGCGGCCCTGCGCGGCGTCGCGCCGAAGCACGCGACCGTCGTGCGGGCGGGCGGCCTGGGCGACACCGTCCTGGTGCTGCCCGCCCTGGAGATGGTGCGCCGTTCGAGTCCGGACGTGACGGTCGCCCTGGTCGGGAGCGCGTGGGCCGAACACCTGCGGCCCCTGGTCTCGCCGCCGGTGCGGGTGGTCCGTTTCGACGGCCCGGAGATGACGCCGCTGTTCGCCCCCGGCGCCGACGGCGACCCGACGGGCGCCTTTGCGCGCGCCGACCTGGCGGTGCTCTACACCGCCGACCCCCGGGACGCCCTTGTGGGCAATGCACGGCGCCTCTGCCCCGGCCGCACGGTCTCCTGGCCGGTCGACCCGCCGGCCGGCCGGCACGCGGCCGCGCACTTCGCCGGCGCGGTGGCCGACACGGTTCCCGAGCCCCGCGACCTGCCCCCCGCAGGCCTCCGGGTCTCGCCCGACCTGTCCGCATGGGCAGGCGAATGGCTGGCCGAGCGCCTGCCGGAGGCGGCCGGGCCCGTGGCCGTGCACCCGGGCAGCGGCGGCCGGCGCAAGTGCTGGGCGCCGGAGCACTTCGCGCACCTCATGGGTGCCCTGGGCCGGCCCGTCGTGCTGCTGGAAGGCCCCGCCGACGCCGCGCCCTGCGCGCGCACGGCCGCGTTGGCCGGCCCCGGCGCGGCCCCCGCCCGTGCCGCGGGACTGTCCGTGGCACAGACGGCCGCCCTGCTGAGCCGCTGCCGCCTCTACGTGGGCAACGACAGCGGCGTGAGCCACCTGGGCGCAGGACTGGGCGTGCCCACGGTCGCCGTGTTCGGCCCGACCGACCCGCGCACGTGGCGCCCGCTGGGCCGGCGCGTTGTCTCCTGCGGCGGGAACGGCGCCTGGCCGGACCCCGCCCTGGTTCTGGACGCCTGCCGCCGCCTGCTTCAGCCCGCCTGAGCGCCCCGCCGGCCGGGCTGCCGCGCACGTGCGGCGGCCGGACCGGGGCAGCGGAGTCGCGCCCGTCTTGCGTGCCATCATGGGGTGTGTTAGCATGAACGTCGGACGAGGCGGCCAGCCCGACGAGTCCTGCGCCTGCGTGCCGATGCGCCCCTGTGGGAGACCCCATGAAGATCCTGCTGACCAATGACGACGGGCCGTTCTCCCCCGGGCTGACCGCCCTGGCCGCGGCGCTCGAACGGATCGGCGAGGTGACCGTCGTCTGCCCGGCCGAGGAACGCAGCGGCGTGAGCCACGCGATCACGCACCTGATGCCGGTACGCCGGGCCTCGGTGACGCTGCGCGACGGCCGCCCGGCCACGGCCGTCAGCGGTACGCCGGCCGATTGCGTCAAGTTCGCCCTGGCCGAGGTGCTCGCGACGCCCCCCGACCTGGTGGTGAGCGGCCTCAACATGGGCATCAATGCCGGCATCGACCTCTTTTACAGCGGCACGGTGTCGGCCGCCGTGGAGGGCGCGCTGAACGGCGTGCGGTCCGTCGCGTGCTCGACCAGCCCGGAGAACCTCGCGCGCGTGGCCGAGGCGGCCGAGCGGGCCGTGGAGGTGCTGGGCCTCATCCTGGCCGATGCCCCGGCCGCGGCGCTCCTCTTCAACGTCAACGTACCCGAACTGCACGGGGCCGCCCGGCCGTGCGTGCGGCTCACGCGCCAGAGCACCACCTATCCGCCGGGGCGCTACCTCCTGAGCCGGGGGCCCCGGGGCCGCACGGTCCACTGGCTCTCGTGGGACGCCGACGACGGCACGCACCCGGAGGACTCCGACGTGGCGGCTCTGAGGGCGGGGTGCGTGTCGGTAACGCCCCTGCTGCTGGACCGGACGGACGCCGGCGCACTGGAGGCGCTGGCGCGTGCTGCAAACGGTTGTCTCGCAGATACATAGGCATTCTGAGCGGGAGAATTCGCCATGACGCGCACCGGTGTCCTGTTGAGTGTCGCGGCTGCGGTCGTCCTGCCCTGCCTGGTGGGCTGTTCGTGCGAGGAGACGCCCCAGACCCCGCCGCAGGTGCGGACCGTGGAGGCCCCGGAGCCTCCCGAACCCGCTGCGCGGGCGGCCGCCCGCCCGCCCGCGCCTTCGGGCGAACGGGGCGTGGGCGAGAGCCTGCTCTCGACCCCGGGCGACTACCTCCGCACCACTGTGGTTACCGCGCCACGTTACGCGCGCAGCTCGGTCGCCGATTCGGTGCTCACGCACGACCTGGAGCAGTATCGGGCGATGCACGGCGAGTACCCGCCTTCCCTGGCCGCGCTGGCCGAATGGACGGGGCGGACAACGCCGGCGCCGCCCGGCGGGTTCCGCTACGCCTATGACCCGAAGACCGGCCGGCTGGACGTCGTGCGCAACGAGCCGTAGACGGCCTCCGCTCTCCGTATGCCATTGTCGAAAAGAAGGTTGGGCCATGTGTGCACAAGACGGTGTCGTGCAACGTGCCGTCGCGGTCGCCGTCGTGGGGCGGCGTCCCGACGACGACGGAGCCCTGTCCGTGCCGCTGCCGGACGACGGGCGCTTTGAGGTCGTCGCCTACTGCGATGAGGGCCTGCCGGGGCACGAGACCCGCCGGGGCCCGGCGACGCACTACACCGACTACAACGTGCTGCTGCAGGAGTCGCCGGCCGAGGTCATGTTCGTGACGGGGCCGGTCGAGAAGCGGCGGGACTTCGCCGTACGGGCGCTCAACGCCGGGCGGCACGCAGTGCTCGACCTGCCCTTCTGCCAGGACGCAGCCGGCGCCGAGCGTGTGATGAAGACGGCCCTCCAGCGCGGGCTTGTCGCCACGGCCGACCTGCCCTGGCGGCGCGATCCGGACCTCCTGGCCGTGCGGGCGGCCCTCGAGGCGGAGAACCTGGGAGCACCCTGGGGCGTGCTCTGTTCGGTCAGCCGCGCCGCGCCGGAGGCCGATGCCCCGGCCGGTCCCCCGCTTCTGGACGACATCGGCCTGGCGATGCTGGACCAGGTGCACCTTCTGCTGGACCAGGACGTCCGCAGCGTGACGACGCACCTGAACCGCCCCGCGCCGGGTGCGGACGAGGCCGGATTCCTGGTCTACCTGCCGTTGCGCAAGGGCGGCTGGGCGGCGGCCCAGGCGGCCTGCGGCCCGACCGGGCTGCCCCACTGGACGCTGTATGGGGCGCACGCGACAATCACAGCCCAGGGGGGCCGTGCCATCGTCACAACAGATGGGGCAACAAGAAGTTACGAGCCGACGCCCCGCCGGGAGGCATTCTGGGACAACCTCCACGCGGTGCTGCGGGAGGGCGCGGCGCCGCTCTACCATCCGGCGGGCATCGTGCGCGCAATGAAGCTGATGGCGGCCGCGCGGGAGTCGGCCGATCGGGGCGACCCCGTGACAATCTGAGCGGCACGCGGGCGTTTTTGCCTGCGTCGGGCGGGCGGTCTCCGCCCGGGAGCGCACTCCCCTGCCGGTTGTGTTACCGCTGGCGGTCACGTCACTTACGGCGCGCGCACGCGCGCTGCCCGCCCGTGTGCTCCTCCCCGTGCGTTGACTCCGCGAACGTCATCCCGCTATCCTGACGTGTGTCATGTTCCACGTGAAACACCGGGAGGGTCGGCATGGCTGACAGGCGGAGGCTGGGACGCGGACTGGACTCACTCATACCGACCGTGCAGGAGGGGCCGGCGGGCGAGGCGCCCGCAGCCGACCAGATTCCGCTGCGTCAGATCGAACTCAACCCGCACCAGCCGCGCGTCGTGATGGATCCCGAGCAGTTGCAGCGGCTGGCCGACTCGATCACGTCGTCGGGCGTCCTCCAGCCGGTACTTGTGCGGCCGACGGCGCCGGGGCGCTACGAACTCGTTGTCGGCGAGCGCCGCGTGCGCGCGGCCCGGCTGGCCGGGCTGGAGAGCGTCCCGGCCGTCGTGCGCGACATTCCGGACGAGAAGATGCTTGAGGTGGCCCTGATCGAGAACATCCAGCGGGCCGATCTCAACCCGATCGAGAAGGCGACCGCCATTCGTCGGATGATCGACGAGCTGGCGCTGACCCAGGAAGAGGCCGGGCAGCGGCTCGGAATGGAGCGGTCCTCAATTGCCAACCTGCTGCGCCTTCTGGAGCTTTCGGACGACCTGAAGGAGATGGTTTCACGTGGAACACTGTCCGCCGGGCACGCACGCGCCCTGCTGGCGGTGCCCCACCAGGGGGCGCGGCTGCGCCTGGCCCGCAAGATCGTGTCGCTGGGGCTCTCGGTGCGCACCGCCGAGCGTGCGGCCGCGGCCGAGGCGGCCGGGCGGCCCGGCCGGATTCGCCAGGCCTCGCCGAATGTCGTGGAACTCGAAGAAAGCCTGTCCAGGGCGCTGGGCACCCGCGTCGAGATCAAACCGGGCCGCAAGAAGGGCGGGAAGTTGACCATTCGCTACTCCTCGCACGAGGAGTTCGAACGGCTCTACGAGGCCCTGGCCGGGCAGTCGCGCGTGGACGAACTGGCCGAGGAGATCGCCGGCTGAGGCGCCCCGCCGCCTACGGACGCAGTATCTCGAAGACCGCCCAGTCGCCGACCATGCGGACAAACAGGTAGTGCTCCGGGATGCGGTCGCCGTCGGCCCAGGTCAGGCCCACCCGATCCCATCGCTCCTGTCCCAGCCCGGCATGCACCAGCAGGTAGACGTCGCACCCAGGGTAGTCCGCCAGGATCTTGTCCACGTTCTCCGGCCGCAGGTGCATCTGGTGTACCCAGCGGTTCTCCGGATCCGCTCCGGCGGCGTCGGTGAACTCGTAGCCGACGTACCCGGTGACGATAAACACTCCGTTGGGATAGGCTTCCGACAACAGTGTCGCCACGCGGCGCGCGTCCGACGGGGCCGGCGTCTCCTGCAAGGGCAGGCGCCCGATCCAGGCGACGCCGACCAGGACGGCCAGCGCGCAGCAGGCGGCCACGTCGGCGGGGTGCCGCCACGCGCTGCGGCGAAGGACCGCCCCGGCGATCTGCACCGAACAGCAGAACCCCGCCATGATCGCGATGAGCGCCCAGGGGCAGTCGGCCGCCAGGACCGACCATGCGCCATGCGGGCCCGGAACGGCCGCCGAGCCGAGGGAGCGGAGGAAGAACAGGGGGTTGCCGAGGACAAGCCAGTTGCCGCCGATCCAGAGCAGGGCAGTGTAAGCCCCGGGAACGGCATAGGTTATGGACGTCCCCTCGACGTAGCTCCAACCGCGGCGGTGGACGGCGGCCCCGAGGGCGACAACGCCCGTCGCCGCCGCCGCCAGCACGAGGCCCTGCCAGCGGGTGATCACCGCCAGGCCCAGGAAGATCGCCGAGAGCGACAACTGCCGCAGGGAGGCCGTGCGCAGCCACTCACCCAGCGCGCCGCACGCGCAGACGGTCAGGGCCACGAAGACCATGGACGTCGCGCCGGCCCGCACGCTCACGGCGACCGGCGGCAGCAGCATGATGGCCACAACTGCGGAGTAGCGCAGGGCGGGATGCACGCCGTGCGCACGCCACACGGCGTGGACGTACGCCGCCAGCAGTGCCGCCGCGCCGGCCGCCGCCACGGAGTTCAGGAGGGGAGTGATCGGGACGAACGGGATCAGGCCGATCAGAACCACCACGATCGTCGGCAGGGGGGCCAGGTGAAGCGACCCGACCAGCCCCTGCGTGCCGCGCGACGCACCGGAGATGACGTCGGCGGCCAGAGCGGTCCGCTGGCGGGCCTCCAGGGAGTAGTGGTGCGCCGGCGTCGGGTCGATCAGCAGCAGGGCACACGCCAGGCCGATGGCGAGGGCGGCTGCCGCGAGGTTCCGATGTCCCTGGGTGCCGGTATCAGACATGCCGGGCAAGCTACCGCAAAGCCCGTTCCGGGTCAAGCCGAGCGGCCGGTCCGGAGCGGCGGCCCGGCGCTTTACAGGGCGGCGCGCGCATCGTAGTCTACGCATATGCCTTCTTGAGCGCAGAGGAGACGCCATGGTCACGGCGGTTGTGCTGATCAACGCGAAACGGGAGATGGTGCAGGAAACGGCTCAGGAACTCGTCAAGCTTCCCGGCGTCACGGAGGTCTACTCGGTCGCGGGTCCCTACGACCTCGTGGCCCTCCTGCGCACGGCGGACAACGAGCAGATGGCGGACCTCGTCACGGGGTCGATGCTCCGGATGGTGGGCATTGAAAACACCGTAACCCTTCTGGCGTTCAAGGCGTACAGCCAGTATGACCTGGAGCGCATGTTCAGCGTCGGCCTGACGCAGGCCTGAGGCGCGGGTCATTCCCGAAGCTGCCCGGCGGGCCGCACGACCGGTGTGTCCTCGGGGAAGAGGGCGGCGTGCAGGAGTGCGCCGCAGAAGACCAGCCCCGTGCCCCGGACGCCGGGGCCCGCCACGGTCGCCGTGCGGCCGCCGCCGGCCGCGTCGCTTTCCCGGTATGACGCGCGGAGCACGCGGCGCAGAAAGCGCTCCGCCTCATCGGGATGCGGCCCGATGGCTCCGTGCAGGGCCTCGGGATGCCGGCGCTTCCACACCTGGGAGTCGACGGCGTACGATTCCAGCAGCCGGTCCCGGTGCTTCTCGAAGACGTCCGGATTGCAGAACACGTCGGCGCCGACGATCCGCCCCCAGCGCGCCACAACCATCCCCACGGCCCGGGGGCTCCAGTGCTCGCCGAACTCCTCGCGATGGCGCCGCAGGGCCTCCTGAATCTCGGGCAACTGTTGCAGGGCCTGCAGGTCCTCGGTTGCGGATGCGCCGCCCAGCTCCCGGCTGCTGCGACGCACCTCCTCCCAGACGCCGTGCTGATCCAGGCCGGTCTGCGCGCCCGCCCGGATACTCAGCGTGGCGACGGACGGAGAGGCGCCGAACTCCTTCGGGCCATCCCATCGGCCCTGCTCAACGCACAGCACGGGCAGTTCGGCCCACCCGCTCTTCGGCCGCAACAGGAGATCGGTCTGAAGGACGCGGTTCTGCTTGCCGCCGGCAACGATCTCGCCTGCCAGCAGGAGCACGCTGTGCGGGCCGTTGTTGCGCGCCTGCAGTGCGGGCACACTGCCGGCTCCCCTCTCCCGCACCTCGAGGTCGCCGGATGCAAGTGCTTCGTTCATCGAGTGATAGGGAGTCGAGTCCTCGCACACGTCCATCTCCACCTGGAACACGGTCAGGCCGTCGCTGGTGTGCCCGGGCCGCACGCGCACCCGGCGGACGACCCGCGTCAGGGGGTTGTCCGGCGTCGGCACGGGCCGGGGGAGTGGCCGCACGGGCGGGGGAGGGCGGCCGGGCTCCGCGTCGGCCTCCAGATAGGAACCCCGGGCCGCGTCCGCCACACACAACCCGCCTGCCGCCAGGGCCAGCGTCACCAGCAGCCATCTCATCGCCCGCACCTCCCATGCGCCCTACCCACGTGCGAAGAACTGCCTGATCTCCTCCGGCGTCATCTCCTCGCGGCCCCTGTCGGGCGCAACGACCAGGGCCTTCCCCCCGATCACGACGGTGACCGAGTCGCCCAGCGCCAGGCACTCGGCCAGTTCCGGCAGGGCGTCCACGGCGGCGAAGTACGCATCGCTCCCGAACCGCAGCTCGAGCGCCTCCGCGTTCTCCTCCAGCGCGGTGTCCACCCAGGTCTCGCCGATGCGGAGGAACGTGCGCTCACCGACGCGGCGCAGGCGGTCCGGCGAGGCGCCCGCGATGGAATCGCTCTCCTTCATGAAACGCAGGGCCAGGCTGGCCTCCACCGCGTCCCTGCCCCTCACGCGCTGTTCGGACGGTCCGGCGGCCCTCAAGAACGTCGTGTGCGGAACGATTACCGCGGCGTCTCCCTGCATCCCGCCGCCTGCCTCCGCCGCCGCCCGGTCCGCCGCCATCCGCGGGATCCCGTGCGTGCGGTACGCATCCTCGTTCTCAAGAATCAGATAGGACGTGTACGGTGTGGCGATGCCGTATTCCCGGCCCAGCCGCACCACCTCGTCGGTGAGTTCGTCCGTCTGCCCGTGCAGGCGGATCTGATCCAGCAGATAGCCGATCTTGCGGCGCGCCCAGAGCTGCGGAAGGAAGGCGCCTGCCGGGTCCTCGGCCGGGAACGTCGCGTCATAGGCGAAGGTGCGACGGTCCGCGCCCACGGCGCCGGTCAACTGCACGGCCACGTCGCCCTCGCCGCTGTAGCGCCCGAAGGCGACCACCTGGCTGCCCCGGAACAGGTCGGGGGGCATCTGGGGATACATGTCCGAGACCTTCAGGCCCCCGAAGGAGAGTTCCAGGTTCGAGAGCACAGGGTGGCTGACCTTGCGGAAGAAGGTCGAGATCTTCGTCTCGATCTCGCGGCCGGGGGCCACGTAGTCGCTGTAGCCGCGGGTCGTCTCGGCGATCCGGTCCAGCAGGACCACGTTCAGGTCCTCGGCGATCCCGAAGGGGAACACGCGCACATTGGCCCTGTTGGCCTCCGCGACGCTCGTCACGATCTTCTCCGGAGCCGTGACGCCGACGGTCGGCTTGCCGTCGGTCGCCAGCACGATCAGGTAGGGGCGGTCTCCCTGCGGCGTCATCTTCAGCGCCCGCAAGACGGCCTCGCAGAGGTCGGTGCCGCCGCGCGCCTCCAGACCTCGGACGAACTCGACGGCCTTGGCGACCGCCTCCGGCGTGGCGTCCGTCAGTCCGTCCCCGTAGGTCTCCACGCCGGTGCTGAAGGTGACCAGCGCGAAGCGGTCGCCCGGGTTCAACGCGTTCAGACAGAAGGCGACGGCCTGACGGGCGCTCTCGATGCGGTTCTGCTCCTGCATGCTGCCGCTGACGTCGATGGCGAAGCAGACGTCCTTCGGCATCACCCCGGAGGCGTCGACGGCCACCCGGGGGGCGATCATCAGGGCGAAGTAGCCGTCCTGGCCGGGGCGCCGGTGCGTCAGCAGGTTCAGGCCGAAGTCCTCCTCGCCCACGGTGTAGAAGAGCGTGAAGTCCGTGTCGAGCCGGGCGCCCGTCTGCTCGAAGCCGGCCAGGGCGTGGTAGTCGTCCTTGCGGGTGACTCCGACGTCATGGGTGGGGGAGTAGACGCTCTTGATCGGCCGGTCCGAGGCGATCTCGACGCTCAGCGTGAAGTCCTCGAGTACCTTCGAGGAGCGTTCGCCGGTCTTCAGGGGGAAGGTGTACTCGTAGACGCCGCTCTCGAAGGGCAGGGCGTGCGTGTAGGAGACCTCCACCTCCGTGGCGCTGTTCGGCTCGATCGGGAACACCCGCATGCGCAGCAGCCCGGAGTCCATGTACTCCAGCAGGCCGGGGTCGCGCAGGCGTCGCACAATGTCCTGATAGATCTGTCGGGCCCGGCCCGCTTCGACGACCTCGCCACTCTGCCGCTTGCCGTTGATGAACATCGCGAAGTCGGTGACGGCGGCGTCGCGCGGGATGGGGAAGATGTAAGTGGCCTCCAGGCGACGGTTTGTGCTGTTCAGGAACCGCTGGCTCACGCGCGTGACGGCCACCGGCCCCTCCACCGTCACATGCACACGGTGGTTCTGGATGGCCAGCGGAGGCAGCGTGCTGTCCTCAGGTACCAGGATGCCGGTCGCGCCGGCCGTCCTGCAGATCCCGATGACGATCAGAACCGCCCAGAACGCCGTCCGCTTCCCGTTCATCGCCGCACCTCAGGCTTCCCGGTATCTGTTGCCGTCCTCCCAACGCTCCATTAGACGCCGTTCGGGCCGCGTTGTTCCAGCGGCTCCGCCCGCCGGCATCCGACGACGCGCGTCCGCGCACGCACGCGCCACGCAGGCCGGCGAACAGCCGGGGTCGATCGGCAGACGCACTCCCGCGCCGACGGGGCGTCGTCGTGCAGCCCCTCAGTCCCGGCCCTGCTCCCGCGGCCCGGCCGACGCGTTCAACGCCGAGAGGCGCTGCTCCAGTTGTTCGGAACCGGTGAAGGCCGTTATGAGTTGCGCCATGGCCTCAGGGGGGAAATCCCTCAGGGCGGTCGACTGGAGCTTCGCGATCTTCGCGTCCTCTGTGTCGGATGTCTTCAGGATCGCCAGGATTGCCGGGAGATCCTGCGGGACCGAGGCGCTCGGGACCGTGGTGCACGCCATCCGGCCGAGGAAGAGGGCGTCGCCGCGCGAAAGGTCGCGCTCGAGCGATTCCCGCACGCTGTTCGCGTGCCGCAGCGACGCGTCATCCGCCTTCGCTGCCGTCTCACGGCGTACGGACAGGAGCGGGAACTCGCAGCGTTCGCCGCTGAAGCTCGTCACGTGGAGTACCATCGGCCGTTTCTCGTCCAGCCGAGCCTCCTGAACGCAAGGGAGCGCTCGGATCGTCTTCTCCATGAAGTCCCTTTCGCCCTCGGGCGCGAAATGCGCCCGTGCGTAGGCATACTTGTCGGACAGGTAGACCCGCAGCACGTCGTTGTGCGGCGAGGTCTCGCGCGTGACCTCCTCCGGCAGCAGGGGATCCACCTCGCCGGGGGACTCCCCCCGCCCCAACCGTCCCCTGGGCCTCGAGACCAACTCGCCGTTGACAAGGACGCCGAGGCCGTTGCGCGAGACGATATAGGGCGCCTCCAGGTAGCGCCCTTCGAAAAACACAAACCCCTTGTCCACGGGCGGTCCGTCCGTGCGGCCGAGTTCCTCGGCTCGCAGAAGGCGCCGCGCAAGCGCTTCAAGGCGCATGTCGAGCTCGGGCGGCGCGGAGAACCCTGTGGCCAGCGCTGCGAGCTTGTCCCTGCCCGCCGAGTAACGCCAGCCGCAACGTTCGAGTTCGAGAACCTTCTCCTCCACGGACCGGTCGCTGCGCAGAGCTTCGATCATGTCCGGCAGTTGGAACGCCGCCGAGTGCGGATCCAGTGCAACATCCGCGGCGCCGCTCGCGATGAAGTAGCACCAGTCCTGCTGCAGGCCCTGTTCATACTCGCGCCGTTGTTGCCCACGGTAGTGAAGGCCAAACGCCAGGGCGCGGCTGTCGACGGAAGGCGTGAAACCCTGAACCTCCACGTCGTTGATGAGGAGCGCCAGGCCCTTGCGGCTGATCCTGTACGGCGGCGGCAGATAGGCGCCGTCGATGAAGACGAAGCCGTGTTCTATCGGCCCTCCGACGGCTGTCGGTCTGTCGAATGCGTCCATTCCCGCAGTCGCAAGCCGCTGCTCCCAGGCCATGGCGTCCATCCCTGTGATGCGCTGGCGGGCCATGGTCGACAGGCCGGGAAGGTTGGCCCCGGCCACCGTCGCCAGCAGTTGCCTCGCCTCGTCGAGTTCCTTGCCGCGAGTCAGGCACTCTGCGAGTCGCAGCCGTGCCCTCCAGCATGCGAGTCCCAGCGTCTCGTCCGCCGCTGCGGCGCGGAAGTGCCCGGCGAGCGCCGCCACCTTCTCCGGGATCGCCTTGAACGCCTCGACACCGGGATCGGCCGGCGTCTGTGCCTGCGCCACGTAGTACGAGCCGAGTGCGGCGTCGGCATGGCGTCGCCACGGGCAGTCGGGGAACTGCTCAACCAGCCGCTCCAGGTCCCCGGGATTCCGCCCGTGCGGGTCGTCTGCGAGCAGGAGCAACAGGCTTTCCACGGACTCCAGCAGCCGCAGCGCCGGTTCGTCCTCGTCGCGGGGTGCTGCCACGTCCACCGTGCAGGAGAACAGGACCTCGCCCGTGGCCGGATTGCCGATCTCGACCTCGTAGCGGCCGGGCTCGCTGAAGAGCCACCGTCGGTGAGAGAAATCGTACTGGAGGTCGAAGGTGACGGCGTGGGATCCATCCAGATCGCGTTCCCACTGGCAGACGAGGTCCCTCCAGAGGGTGAGCGTCTCGCCGTTGATCGTGAGCGTGAGCGGAGGCGTCTCCATGTGCGGCTGGAAGTCGATGCCGCGCACCGAGCCCCGTATGAGCACCGCCTGCCCGACGACGATCCTGTCTGCCGAGACGAGCCAGGGCCCCGCCATGCTCTCCGCCGCTGAGCCGGCCGCCGAGCCGCAGAGGACAGCAGGTCCCAAGGTCAGAAACGCCAGCAACATCAGTGGGCGTGCGCACATGGCCATTCAAGGACTCCGGGGCATTGTGTCAGGGAAAGCCGGGGCTGACCATCAGCACCGGCATATACTGCCTTCTTCCTCCGCGGTACATCATCTCTGGCATGACCTCGGGCGAGACGTAGCGGTACTGGACCTCGATCCTGCCATTCGGACCATCCGGCACCCCCATCAGTGGACGCATGCCGCCGGATCGTTTCCACAGCAGCACGCGCCCTCCCTCCCCGTTTCTGCCAATCGCTCCCCTCCAGCGTACAATATGTAGCCCCGAAGCACCCTCAAATCAAGGCCAATCCGCACTCCCCCCAGGCCCTTCGCGGCAAGAACGACTACGACACGATCACGGCGCGGGCCACAGATCGGCACGGATCACGCCCGATGAAGACGAGACGGCTCAACGGATGCCACGCCAATCATGGCACGGATCGCGTCCGCGCGGCCTACGGCCGGTTGTCTTCGTCCGCTCCGTGTCGTTCATCAGCGCGTCACGCCTCCATCACTGGCTGACTTCGTCGTTGTCTTGTGGCGGAAGCACGCGCTGGTCCGGATGAAACAATACAACAGGGCTGAAGTCCTCTCCTCTCACTCGGTACCTCATCTGTGGGAGTCCATCGGATGCAGGCCGGTATTCCACCTGCGCTATGTGTCGTCGTCCGACGAACCGAAACACGTCCCCCTGGTGTCGTCGTCCGACGAACCGAAACACGTCCCCCTGCATGTATCTCAGTTCATATCCCAGTTCAGCAATCTTCGGACCCAACTGGGCGACGAGGCTCTCAGCGTCCTGTGGATAGCTCCCTGTCTCTACCCAATGATCCCGCAGCACCTCCGCGAGCAGAATCAGTTGTACTGGATAGCCGTCGCCACGTACTACTGGCAGTCTCAGGTAGAAGATGACGGCGCCGGCGACAAGGGCTGTGGCAACGAGCATTTTCCAGTGCCTGACAAACCATCTTCGGCGCCACCCCTCTGCTCCCGCATGATCTACCATTTGTTGCACCCCCTGACGCGCAATAGTGTCGCTGGCAAATAGGCGTTCATACCCACACCAGTAGCTGGCACCTCACTCATAATGCCCAATTCCGCATGCTCCGTGTTCGGATCGATGTTGGGCCCTCCCGCATGTCCGATTTCGTGGGCAATGACATGCTCCCGGTCCACAGAGTTGCGATGCCCCACATCCCGCAGAGTCTCCAGGAAGATGCACGAGGCATTGTCATCGGTTTCGACGGTCACGCCGAAGTCATAGTCTATGTCGTAACAGCCCGTTGAAGAAGTGTGGAACAGCCGCCCGCCCGCCGGGGTGGGCGGGGCGCTTGTGCCACAAAAAGGACTTGTTCAACAGGCTGCTATCCGTCGCCCGGCACCGTCTGCGGGGCCGAGTGCCCGCCTTCGGCGCGGCGCCGCAGGAGGATCCACGCCGCCAGCGCCGCCACGCAGACGGCCGTGACCGTCAGGATCGTCGCGTGGCCCAGGCTGGCCCACTTCGCCTGCTCGGGCGGCAGCTTCGTGCGCGGCGGTCTGC
>JAAYEJ010000072.1 GCA_012728835.1 Candidatus Brocadiaceae bacterium
GGCGGAGGCTGCCGGCGCATCGGCGGAGGCCGTGAATGTCCTGGCTGGAACGATCAGGAAGCTGATGGCCGAGCGAGCGAGAGTGTTCGCGGAGTTGGCGGTCATCGCCAAGGAGACACCACTGCTCTTCAGCAGCCCGGAGACGGTGCCGGAAACCGAGAGACGCGAGTGGGGGGACCGAATGGTCGGGCATGCTCTGTCCTCTCCGGAGGCGCCGCCCGGTCTCATCCCCCTCAGTCTGGATGGGACGAAGCTCGCGATCGCCGCAAACGTGTTCCTGCTGGGGTACACAGAGCACCCGGATGCGGTGGGGCCCATTTTGTCTGTTGCCGGACACGACGAGGGTGAGGATCGGCTGACCGTCAAGGGCGCCTTCCTCCGGCCCGATACGTTTGTCATCCCGCAGTTGGAGATACAGAACTGGTTCGTCATCGGCGACGCCCTGGATCGGATCATGGTTGCAGCTACGGACAGAACAGATCTCTCCCCGGACGCCAAGGCGATCGCCGGCGAATACGTTCGGTGGCGCTCGGAACAGGGTTGGCAGGAGCGGGAGAGGGCCACGGTCATTGCGTATGACGATCCCTCAGTGAATCCGCACAGCTTCCGGGGCATGATCGTGGCGCCAGTGGAGACGAGGGGCCCTGCCGTCGAGTGCCAGCTCGACCTGTGCCTGCAGTTCGGGCGGTATAGTGATCTGGATGCCGATTGTCCCGACGGCGTCATGGAAGTCGTCGCCTGGGCGGAGCGCTTCAACGCTGCTCTCTGAGGACAGATGGCCGAGTCGGCCTCTGCCAGCGATGGAACGGCAGTGCCCGCAAACGCGAGAGCAGCATTGCGGGTGCAGAAGACGGCTTTTACGGCGACCAGGGTTGTCTCACGGGAGCAGTCTGGGCTACGGCATGTCAGGAAAGAAGAGGCGCCTGGCAACCGCGGTCGTGGACTCCGCCAGCGCCTTGGCGCTTTCCCCCCGAATGGCGGCCAGCGCGGCCAGGGTCTCCGGCAGGAAAGCCGGCTCGTTGCGCGTGCCCACCCGGCTTGACGGGGACTGATAGGGACAGTCGGTCTCCACCATCAGGCAGTCGGCCGGCAGGTCCCTCACGGCCGCCTTCAGGCGCTTGTGTCCGGGGCGCGTGACGACAGCCCCGACGGCGACGCACAGGCCCAGGGAGAGATAGCGGGACGCGACGTCCGCCGGGCCATCGAAGCAGTGGCGGACGCCTCTGAGCGCGCCCTTCGCCTGCTCGAGGACCTCCAGGACCCGTTCGTCCGACTTCCTGGCGTGGACGATCAGGGGCTTGTCCAGGGCCAGGGCGAGGTCCACGTGCCGCCGGAGGCCGTCGGCCTGCGCGTCCGGCGGCGTCGAGTCATGATGGAAGTCCATCCCCGTTTCGCCGACGGCGACCACCACCGGCAGGGCGGCCAGTCGCTCGACCTCCGCGAAGTCACCGGAACATGCGGCCCAATCGGTGGGGTGGATGCCAACGGCCGCGCGGATCAGGTCCGGATGACGGCGCGCGAGTTCGACGCACCGGCGCGAGGACGCCAAGTCCGTCCCCACGCAGAGGATACGGACGACGCCCGCCGTGCGTGCGCGTTCCAGCACGTCCGGAAGATCGTGCCGGAAGGCCCGTGCGTCCAGATGGGCGTGTGTGTCGATGATGTGCATGGCAGTGCTGCAACCCGGCCGGGGCGCCCGCGTTGTGCGTGCGACGGACAGCGATTATAATGGCGGGGGCACGGGCATTTCAGGGGGAGCCAGGAGATGGCAGAGCTACGCCGCGACGCCGTCAGCGGGCGGTGGGTGATCATCGCCACGGAGCGCGCGGCCCGGCCTCAGAGCCTGCACCTTTCGCGGGGCCTGCGGGGCGGGGGGTTCTGTCCGTTCTGCGAGGGGAACGAGGACCGGACGCCGCCGGAGCTGACGGCCGTGCGGCCCGGGGACACCGCCCCGAATACGCCGGGCTGGAAGGTCCGCGTGGTGCCGAACAAGTATCCGGCCCTGCGCACGGACGAGCCGCTGGTCTCCACCGGGCATGGCACCATGCGCGCGTGCACGGGGTTCGGCCTGCACGAGGTCATCATCGAGTCGCCGCAGCACCTGGTGAGTCCCACCGAGATGGCGCCGGAGGACCTGGCGCTGGTCCTGCGGACGATCTGCGACCGTTCGCGGCTGCACAGCGCTGACGAGCGTCTGACCTACGTCATGGTGTTCAAGAACGTCGGGGAACCGGCCGGGGCGACGATCGAGCACGCGCATTCGCAGTTGATCGCCGTGCCCGTGATGCCCAGGCGCGTGCAGGAGGAGATGGCGCGGTGCACGGAGTCATTCCACGAGACGGGGCGGTGTCTGTTCTGCGACATCGTGGAGGAGGAACGGGCGTCCGGCGCGCGCATCGTGTCGGAAGACGACGACTTCGTGGTCCTGTGTCCGTACGCGGCGCGGTTTCCGTTTGAGATGTGGCTGCTGCCTCGGTTCCACGCGCCGCACTTCTTCCAGTTGTCTCCGGAGCGCATCCCCGCGCTGGCCCGCGCACTGCAGGACGCGCTGGCGCGGCTGGAGGTGTGTCTGCAGGACCCGCCCTACAACTACGTGGTCCATACGGCGCCGGCGCGGGGCGTCGAGAGCGGCCACTACCACTGGCACATCGAGGTGATCCCCCGGGTGACGGAGGTTGCCGGTTTCGAGTGGGGCACGGGATTCTACATCAACCCGTTGGAGCCGGAGCGGGCGGCCGAGTATCTGCGTGCGGTCACGCCGGAACAGGTTCTGGAGAAGGTCTCTGCGCGGTCTGTGCCCGCAGCGGGCGCAGGGCGCGACGAACGCAGCGAGGAGCGCTGACGATGCGGATTGCCATGGTGGGCTCCGAGGTGGCCCCTTTCTCCAAGGAGGGGGGATTGGCCGACGTGCTGGGGTCTCTGCCGGCGGCTCTGGCGGGGCTGGGCGAGGACGTCTGCGTGATCAGCCCCCTGTACCGGGGCGTGCGCGAGCGGGCCGAGGCGCTGGGGCTGCCGCTGAGGCCGGTCGAGAAGGGCGACTTCGTCGTGCCGATCGGGGCGGCCAACGTGCCCGGGAGTGCCTGGCAGTCCGTCCTGCCCGGCACGGACGTGCCCGTCTACTTCCTGCAGAACGACCGTTACTACGACCGCGAAGGCTACTACACCCGGCGCGAGGACAACACCGACTTCCTGGACAACAGCGAACGCTTCATCTTCCTGGCGCGGGGCGCGCTGGAGTTCGCGCACGTCCGGGGCCTGAAGCCGGACGTCCTCCATAGCCACGACTGGCCGACGGGGCTTGTGCCGATCTACGTCAAGCACATCTACAGGGACCGGTTCCCGCGGACCGGCACCGTCTTCACCATCCACAACATCGCCTACCAGGGCATCTTCTGGCACTGGGACATGAACCTGGCCGGGCTGCCCTGGGAGCTGTTCAACTGGCGGATGCTCGAGTACTACGGCAACCTGTCGTTCCTGAAGGCCGGCCTCGTGGGCGCCGACGTGCTGACGACCGTGAGCCGGCGCTACGCCGAGGAGATCCGCACCGAGGAGCACGGCTGCGGCATGCACGGCGTCCTGCAGGAGCGTGCCGAGGACCTGCACGGCATCGTGAACGGCATCGACCGGAGCGAATGGAGCCCGGCCACCGACCAACTGATCCCGGCCAACTACACGGCCGAGGACCTTTCCGGCAAGGCCGAGTGCAAGCGCGCGCTCCAGGAGCGGTTCGGGCTGCGCCAGGAGCCCGACGTGCCCCTGATTGGCATGGTCTGCCGCCTGGTGGACCAGAAGGGCCTGGACCTGCTCCAGGAGGCGCTGCCCGTCCTGCTGCAGGAGGACGTGCAGTTCGTCGTGCTCGGCCTCGGGGACCCGGGCTACCATGCCTTCCTGACCCGGACGCAGGGGGCCCAGGAACGCTCCTTCGGCGTGGTCCTTGCGCATGACAACGCGACCGCCCACCTGGTCGAGGCGGGCAGCGACATGTTCCTGATGCCGAGCCGCTTCGAGCCGTGCGGGCTGAACCAGCTCTACAGCCTGC
The DNA here is from genome assembly GCA_012728835.1 of Candidatus Brocadiaceae bacterium. Lineage (NCBI taxonomy): Bacteria > Pseudomonadati > Planctomycetota > Candidatus Brocadiia > Candidatus Brocadiales > Candidatus Brocadiaceae > Candidatus Brocadiaceae bacterium. Next base: position 4,043 of record JAAYEJ010000072.1, read on the forward strand.
AGTACGGCACGGTTCCGGTGGTGCGGGCGACCGGCGGTCTGGCCGACACCGTGGTCGACTACACCGAGGAGGGTCTGCGGGCGGGCACGGCGACCGGGTTCCGGTTCGGCCCCTATGAGGCATCGGCCCTGATCGGGGCCGTCAGGCGGGCGCTGGCCGTCTACCGGCAGCGCGACGCGTGGCGCCGGCTGATGCGCAATGGGGTGGCGGCGGACTGGTCCTGGAGCCGCAGCGCCCGGGAATACGTGGAGGTCTACCGAAAGGCATGTCGAAAGGCCGGGCACGGGCCGGCCGACTGACCGGAAGGCGGAGCAGGTGAGCACGCGATCGGACACATCCGAAGAGCGGCGGGCGGTGGCTCGCGTTCTGCGCGAGCACCGCGACGTCCTGATCGAGCGGTGGATGGCCAGGATCCGCCTGCTCACCCGCGAGAAGGACGCCGACGGCCTGCTGGCGGAGGACGTGCTGCGGGGCGACGGCCGGGAGCTGGTGGACGTGCTGCTGGTGCGCCTGGAGGGGCGGTCCGAGGAGGCCGACATGGCCGCCTTCTACCGGCTCATCTTCGAGGCCCGCCGGCACAGCATGCGGCTTGCCGACGTGGCCTACGTGCTCCTGGAACTCAAGAGCGTCTGCAGGCAGGTCATCTTCGAATCGGTCGAGGGCGAGCTGAACGCCTTCCACCTGTCGCGCCTGACCGACGAGGCGATCGACGCCGTCCTGCGCAAGGGCGCCGACCTCTACGAACTGGCCACCCAGGCCGACCACCGGAAGGCCCAGGCGCGCCTGCAGGAGATCTTCACCGCCTGGGAGATCGAGGAGGCGCTGGCCGAGACGGGCACGACCAGCCAGGTGGCCGCCGTGACCGCCGCGAAGCTGGGCGCCCTGTGGGACCTGGCCGGCTACAGGGTCCGGTTCGAGCCCGGCCAGGGCGGGCCGCCGCGGGACCTGACGGACGCGCCCGATCTGCCCCTGCCGATGCTGCGCGAGCAGCGTCAGTTCCTCACCGACCACGAGGCGCGCACGGGCGCCGTCCTGAGCGCCCTGGAAAGGGTCTGTCGCCGGGGCGAAGCCTGCCTCTTCCCGGACGTGCGCGGCCACGAAGGGCTGGTCAACGCGTCCGAACTGCTCGATGCGGGCGTCGGCAGCATTGCCTGCGTGCCCCTGATCCTGCATGAGAAGCCGGCCGGCGCGTTGCTCCTCTACGGGCGGCGGAAGGACATCTTCCGGACGCGCGACCTGGCACGGCTGCGCGACATCTGCTCCGTGCTGGCGCTGGCGCTGGACCGCACGGCCCGTCTGGAACTCTCCCGCAAGGAGGTGGGCGAGGCGGAGGTGATCGCCCGGATCGGCCGGTCCCTGCTGGAGCTGCCCATGCGCAAGGGGCTTCTGGAGGGCGTCGTTGAGGCCCTCCGGACGTTCCGCGACTACTTCGACGTCTCCCTGTTCCGCATCGATGAGCAGGCGGGGGAGTGCGTGCTGGTCGCCGAGGCCGGCCGCGAGCGCCGCTATCGGCCGGCCGGCTACCGCCAGGCGCTCGCGCAGGGCATCATCGGCCTGTGCGCGCGCAGCGGGCGCACCGTCCGATCGGCCGACCCCGCCACGGACAGCCGGCGGGTGATCGGGTTCGCCGAGGAGTACAGGGCGCGCAGCGAACTGGCGGTGCCCGTCGCCTCCGGCAGCAAGGTCCTGGGCGTCATGCACCTCCTGTCGGAACGGGAGGACGACTTCCCGGAGGCCGACCTGGCGGCCTTGGAGCGCGTGGCGCCGCACATCGGCGTGGCCCTTCAGAACGCCAGCATGATGGTGCAAAGGCGCCGGGACCGCCAGGAGATCGAGCAGGCCCACCGTCAGCTCGCCAACATCATCCGCTCGACCGCCGTGGGCATCACCAGCACGCGGCTCGACGGCGTCTACACGCACTGGAGTCCGAGCTGCGAGGAGATGCTCGGCTACTCCGAAGACGAGGTGGTGGGGCGGATGACGCCGGCCGACCTGGCCGGGGAGCCCTACGATCTGGCGGCCCTGCTGGAGGAATGCCGGCTCGCCGGCCGCACCGTGATCGAGCGGACCATGCTGCGCAAGGGCGGGACGCCCGTCATCGTGCGGGAGACCCGCGTGCGGATGGACGACGAGGACGGGCAGCACGTCGGCTTCACCTCGTTCCTTGTGGACGTCACGGACGAGAAGCGCGCCCAGGCCAACCTGCTGCGCGAGCGCGACACGCTGAACCTGGTGGTCGGCGCGATGGGGGCCGGCCTGGCGCTGTATGACCGGTCGCTGAGGCTCCAGTGGGCCAATCGCACCCTGATGGACTGGTTCGGGTTCGGGGACGAGGCCTTCGGGAAGGAGTGCCGCGAGGTGGGCCTCTGCGGGGTCTGCCGGACCGACCTCTGCCCGGTGGCCGAGGCGACCGCCTGCGGGAGGCCCCAGATCCAGATCCACGAGCGCACCGATGCCGGCGGCGTGTGGCACTGCTACCAGCAGGTCTTCACCCCGGTCGTCCACGGCGACACGCGTCTGGTCGTGCTGACGCTGGACATCACCGAACAGCGCCGGCAGACCGAGCAGATGCGGCTCATCAACACGCTGGCGGAGAAGGTCGAGACGTCCCTGGACCTGGAGAAGGTCCTGCACCTCGTTCTGACCTGCATGACCGCAGGGCACGCCATCGGCCTGAACCGTGCGTTCATCTTCCTGATCGATGGCGAGCACCGGAGGCTGTCCGGCCGCATGGCCGTCGGGCCCGTCTCGCCCGACGATGCCCATCGCATCTGGTCCGATCTGGACCAGCGGGGGGTGGACATCTGCGACCTCCTGGGGGTGGGGACCCCCTCGGCCGGCGACCTGAGCCTGACCTCCCTGGTGCTCGGGCTGCACATCCCGCTCTCGAATGCGAACGACACGCTGGTGGCCACGCTGCAGAGCCGCGCGACGGCCCACGTGGGCGACGCGGCCTCGGACCCCGACATGGACGGCCGCGTGGTGGCCGCGCTGGGGCTCGGGGAGTTCGTCTGCGTGCCGCTGGTTGCCCAGGACGAGCCGCTGGGCGTCATGCTGGCCGACAACAAGTTCACGCAGGCGCCCATCGGCCAGGAGCAGGTGGAACTGCTGGAGATGTTCTCCCGGCAGGCCTCCCTGGCTATCGCGAACGCCCGCGCGTACGAGCGGATCCGGGACCAGCTTCACGAACTGCAGGCGACGCGCGACCGGCTGGTCGAGGCCGAGCGCATGGCCAGCGTCGGGCGCATGGCCAGCCACCTCGCGCACGAGATCCGCAACCCGCTCACCGCCATCGGCGGCTTCGCCGCGTCCATCGCCCGGCAGCACAAGGACGACCCGAAGACCGCCCGCAACGCCACGATCATCTACCAGGAGGCCCGGCGGCTTGAACGCACGCTGGTGAACGTGCTGGACTACACCCGCCCGCTGCGGCCGACCAAGCTGCCCGTGAGGATCAACGACCTCGTGCGGGACACCATCGAGCAGTTCCGCAGTGCCATGGGCGAGGAGGGCGTCTCCCTCGACGTGTCGCTGGACGAACGCATCGGCGAGATACCGGCCGATGCGGAGATGGTCAAGCAGGTCATCATCAACCTTCTGAAGAACGCCCTGGAGTCCATGGAGGGGGAGGACGACAGCCGCCTGACCGTCACCACCACCCTCCGGGAAGGCTTGGTGGAACTGGTCGTGTCGGATACCGGCTGCGGCATCCGTCTGGACAGCCTGGACAAGCTGTTCAGTCCGTTCTTCACGACGAAGATCGGCGGGGTGGGACTCGGGTTGTCCGTCTCGCGCCGGATCGTGGCGCAGCACGGGGGCCGGATCGAGGTCGACAGCCGACCGGGCGTCGGCTCGCGTTTCACCGTGACTCTGGCGGCCGCGCCGGCCGGGGAGCATCTGGCCGCCGGCGCGTCATCGACTGAACGGGGATCGAGCACATAGGGGGAGACCATGGCCAGGATACTGCTGGTGGAAGACGAAGAGAACGTGCGCCTCCTCTACAAGCAGGAACTCGAGGAGCAGGGCTACGAGGTGCTCTGCGCCGGCGACGGCCGCACCGCCGTGAAGATGGCCCGGGAGATGTGCCCGGATGTGGTCATCATGGACATCAACCTGCCGGAGCGGATGGACGGGATCGAGTCGATGTCCCGCATCCTGAGCCACAGCAAGGACACGCCCGTGATCCTCAACACCGGCTACAGCGAGTACCAGGACAGCTTCATGAGCTGGGCGGCGGATGCCTACGTGCTGAAGTCGGCCGACTTGGAGCCTCTCCTGGAGGCCATCCGGGACGCCCTGGAGAAGAGGAGTCAGGCACGGGAGTGACCCCCCGGTCGCCGGGAGCCGCCATGCACGGAACGTGGCCCTTGAGAGACACGCTGGTGATGGTCCTCGCCGGAGGGCAGGGGGAGAGGCTGTACCCGCTGACCAAGGACCGGGCCAAGCCGGCCGTGCCCTTCGCGGGAGACTTCCGCCTGATCGACTTCACCCTCAGCAACTGCCTCAACAGCGGCCTGCGCCGCATCTACGTGCTGACGCAGTACAAGAGCGAATCCCTCGACCAGCACCTGCGCACGAGCTGGGACGTCTTCAGCCCCGAGATCGGCGAGTGGATCACGACCAGGCCCCCGCAGAAACGCATGAGCGACGACTGGTACCTGGGCACCGCCGACGCCATCTACCAGAACGTATACACCCTCCAGACCGAGCGTCCCCGACACGTGCTCGTGCTCAGCGGCGATCACCTCTACCGCATGGACTACTCCCTGCTGCTCGAGGAACACACGCGCACGGCCGCGCACGTCACCGTGGCCTGCATGGAGAGGCCGCTCGCAGAGGCCGCCGGCAACCTGGGCGTGCTCGTGGTGGGCGAGAACGACGCCGTGGTGCGCCTGGAGGAGAAGCCGTCCCGGCCCGCGCCGTCGCCCGGCCGTGCCGACACGTGCCTCTGCTCGATGGGCGTCTATGCCTTCCAGACCGAAGCGCTCGTCCGGAGCGTCATCGAGGACGCCAAGCGGAGCGGGGGCCACGACTTCGCCCGTGACGTGCTGCCCGCCATGGTGCGCAGCGGCGCGCAGGTGCATGCCTACCGCTTTCCGGGCCGCTACTGGCGCGACGTCGGCACCATCGACGCCTACTGGGAGGCCCACATGGACCTCGTGCGCGTCCAGCCCGTGCTGAACCTCTACGGCCGCGACTGGCCGTTCCGCGGAGAGACCCAGCACGGCGGCCCGGCCAAGATCGTCTTCGCCGGCGGCAGCCCGGGGACCCCCAAGGCGGAGGTCTTCAACTCCCTGATCTGCCACGGCGCCATCGTCAGCGGCGCCTACGTCTGCGACTCCGTCATCGGCCCCGGCGCCCGCATCGAGGTCGGCAGCCGCATCGAGCAGTCCATCATCATGGACCGCACGGCCATCGGACGCGATGTGCGCATCCGCAGGGCCATCATCGACAAGGACAACACCATACCCGACGGCGCCCGGATCGGGTACGACATCGACTGGGACCGCCGCCACTTCACGGTCAGCGAGGGGGGCGTCGTCGTCATGCCCAAGCGCGTCCCCTTCCCTCGCGCAGACGCCGGAGCGCACGAATGAGCCGTCAGGACTTCCCGGAGCCCCCGCATCCCTCGGCGGAGGAGGACCGGGACGCCATCTTCGCCGTCCCCCGCTCCCCGCGTTCGCTTTTCGTCCACTGGCGCCTGGTCGGATCGGGTGCCTCCGGGGCCGCCCTCGCCGCCGCGGCGGACAGCCAGTGGGTGCTGCGCGTCGTGAACCTGACCGACGGATCGAGCCGGACCATCGCCGTGCCGCCGGAACGCCGCAGCCTGTACGTGGACGTGGAGCCGGGCGAGGTCTACGCCGTCGAACTCGCCCTGCGCGGAGGCCGAAGGTGGCGGACCGTCTGTCGCACACCGCGCATGGCGATGCCGCCCGCCGTGCCCGGCGAGGCCGTGCATCCCGCGCGCCCGGCCTGGCCGAGACCCCGCACCGGCATCCCGGGCCTCGATCTCCACTCGACCCTGCCGCACCTCGGCTCGTCGTTCCAGACGGCCTCTCGGCGCGACGATCCGGGGGCCGAACGGCCCCGTTGACCCCTGCGTTTGACCCTCGGTGCCCCGCAGACCCATGACCCAGGCGAACCTGCTGCTGATCCTCCACTGCCACCTGCCGTACGTGCGGCACCCGGAGCATGACGACTTCCTGGAGGAGGACTGGTTCTTCGAAGCGGTGGCCGAGACCTACGTGCCGCTCCTTCTGGCCCTGGAGCGCCTGGAGGAGGACGCCGTCCCGTTCCCGCTGGCCCTGTCCGTCAGCCCGACGCTCTGTGAGATGCTGGCCAACCCGCTGCTGCAGCGCCGGCTCGCCCGCTACCTCGACCGCCACGTCGATCTGGCCGAGGCCGAAGTCCGGCGGACGCGGGCGACCCCGTTCGCCGACGCCGCGCGGATGTACGCACGCCACTACCGGACCGTGCGGGACGCCTGCGCGACGCGTTACGGCGGCGACATCCTCCAGGCATTCGCGCGGCTGCACAGGGCCGGGCGGCTGGAGCTGATCGCCTCGGCCGCCACGCACGCGCTGCTGCCGCTGCTTGCGTCGCCGCAGGCGCGCCGTGCCCAGGTCGAGGTGGGACTGCAGTGCTTCCGCAGGCACTTCGGCGTCCGCCCCCGGGGCTTCTGGCTGCCAGAATGCGCCTTCGACCCCGCCGTGCCCCGCCTCCTGGCCGAGTTTGGGCTCGGCTGCTTCTTCCTGGACACACACGGGATCCTGCTGGCCGACCCGGCGCCGCCGGCCGGGGTGTTCGCCCCGCTGGCCACGCCGGACGGACCCCTGGCGTTCGGACGCGACGTCGAGACCGGGCGTCAGGTCTGGAGCGCGCAGGAGGGCTACCCCGGCGATCCCGTCTACCGGGAATTCCACCGTGACCTGGGCTACGACGCCGACCCCGAACGCCTGGCGCCCTGCCTGCCCGCCGACGGAGCGCGACGGCCCGTGGGCCTCAAGTACCATCGCGTGACGGGCGCCTGCCCTCTGGGCGACAAGCGGCCCTATGAACCGGCCGCAGCGGTGGCGCGGGCCCGGCAGCATGCCGCGCACTTCGTGGCGCGACGGACCGAGCAGGCCCGCCGCATCGCGCGCGCCCTCGGGCCGGCCCTCGGGCGCGCGCCCGTGATCGTGGCCCCCTACGACGCGGAACTCTTCGGGCACTGGTGGTTCGAGGGCGTACACTTCCTGGAGACCGTGGCCCGTCTGGCCGCGTCGCAGAGTGTCTGGAGGTTCGCGACCCCGGGGGAGTTGCTGGACAACGGCCGGGCCGGCGGCCCGGGCGGGGCGCCCTCGGGCCGGCCGGCCACCTCGAGCTGGGGCGATGGCGGCTACTTCGACCCCTGGGTCAACCCCGCCAATGACTGGATCCAGCCCGCCCTGCAGGCGGCCGACGCGCAGATGCGCGCCCTCGCGCAGATGCGCGCCCTCGCGCAGACGCGCGCCCTCGCGCAGACGCGCGCCCTCGCCGCCGCCTGCGGGCCGCCTGGCGACCTGGCGCGGCGGGCGCTGAACCAGTGCGCCCGCCTGCTCCTGCTCGCGCAGGCCGGGGACTGGCCGTTCCTCGTCTACACCGGCACCGCCCGGCAGTACGCGTCCGGGCGCGTGCGGTCCCTGCTGGGGCGCTTCGACCACCTCGCGCGATGCCTCCGTCGGGGCGGCCTCGAAGAACGAGTCGTGGCCGAACACGAGTGGCTGGACGACCCGTTTCCGGACATCGACTTCCGCGTGTGGACGCCCTCTCGCAGCGATTGACAGTCCGGGCTCGGCAGGGGTATACTCTCGGGACTCGCCGCAGCGAATCGGGGCCTCGACGCGGGCATGGCAGCCGGTTGAGGGAGTTGCCCTGTGTTGCGCTTCTCCCACTGGGCTGACAGAGATCGGGGCCGGGCCCGCCGCCCCTTCGGGCGCCCCTCAGATCCGGATGCAGATACATGGAATTGTGCCAGGTCGCAGTCTACGGTTGCGGCACGGTAGGTCTGGGCGTCTGCCGGATCCTGCTGTCGCCCGGCCCCCTGCACGAGCGGACGGGTGACTCCATCCGCCTGAAGTACGTCGTGGACGGCCGCACCGAGGAACTCGCCGCCGAGTTGCCGAAGGATCGGGGCGTGATCCTGACCGACGACCTGGAGGCGCCCCTGCGGGACCCGGAGGTCGGGGTGGTTGTCGAGCTGTTCGGCGGGACGACGACCGCCCGGACCGTGATCGAGAAGGCCCTGGCCGCCGGCAAGGACGTGGTGACCGCCAACAAGGCCCTGCTGGCCGAGCACGGAGACGAACTCTTCCGTTTCGCCCGGGCGCACGGGCGGAGCATTGCGTTCGAGGCCAGCGTCGCCGGCGGCATCCCCGTCATCGGCAGCATCCGGCGCGGCCTGATCAGCGACCCGATCGAGAGCATCTACGGCATCGTCAACGGCACCTGCAACTACGTGCTGACGGAGATGGACGAACGCGGCCTCTCCTACGAGGACGCCGTGGCGGAAGCCCAGAGGCGGGGCTACGCTGAGGCGGACCCGCGGCTGGACGTGGAGGGCGTCGACTCCGCCCACAAGCTGGCCGTGCTGGTGCGGCTCGCGTTCGGCGTGCGCGTCCGCCTCGAGGACATCCCCTGTGAGGGCATCTCGGGCGTGGACCGGCGGGACATCGAATACGCCCGAGGCCTCGGCTACACGCTGAAGCTGCTCGCCGTGGCCGTCCGGCGCGATGAACGACTGGAATTGAGCGTCTACCCCGCGCTGCTGCACCGGGACCATCCGGTGGCGGTCACGGGAGGCGTCTACAACGCCATCTGCATCCACGCCGGCCATGCGGGCGAACTCGTCATGACCGGCATGGGCGCCGGGCGCCTGCCGACCGCCAGCGCCGTCGTCTCCGACATCGCCGCGATCGCGCTGGGGAAGTACCCGATGCACTTCTCGCGGCTCTCCCAGTTCGGAGACGTGCCGGCGGCCGACCTGGTGCCGCAGGCGGAGTTCGTCAAGCGCTTCTACCTCTGCATGGAGTGTGTCGACAGCCCCGGCGCGCTCGGGAAGGTCGCCACGATCCTGGGCGAGGAAGGCATCAGCATCGCCTCCGTGCACCAGCAGGAGGTGGGGGAGGGCCTGGAAGCGGCCCCCGTCGTCTTCATGACCCACAAGGCGTGCGAGGGCGCCGTCGACCGTGCGCTGGACCGCATCAGCCGGCTGAGCATCGTGCCGGGCGGCCGTCCCCGCATGCTGCGAGTGGAGGACGTCTGAGCCCTGACCTGACCCCATGGGGAGTGGTCCCGTGAAATACTGTATCATCGTGCCCGACGGCGCGGCCGACACCCCCTCGCCGCGCCTGAACGACCGGACGCCCCTGGAAGCCGCCCGCACGCCGAACATGGACCGGGCGGCCTCCGACGGGCTGCTCGGCCTGGTCAACAACGTCCCGCGCCGCCTGTCGCCCGGCAGCGCCGTGGCCATGATGAGCGTCACCGGCAACGACCCCCTGAAGTACTTCACCGGCCGCGGCCCCCTGGAGGCGGCCGACCTGGGCCTGCGCCTGGAGCCCGGCCAGTGGGCCGTTCGCTGCAACCTGGTGACGGTGGCCGACGGTCGGCTCGCGGACTTCACGGCCGGGCACATCAGCACCGCCGAGGCCGACCTTCTCCTGCGCGCCCTGCAGGAGAGCCTCGGATCGCCCGAAATCTCGTTCCACACCGGCACAAGCTACCGGCACGTGCTCATCTACACCGGCCCGGACCCCCTGAACGCGGAGACCACCCCCCCTCACGACGTCGTCGGCCAGGCGGTCCGCGAATGCCTCCCCAGCGGCAAGGGCGCCCCTCTGCTCCTGGACCTCATGCAGCGCTCCCGGGCCCTCCTGGAAGCGCACGACGTCAACCACGTGCGCGTGGACCTCGGCAAGAACCCGGCCAACATGATCTGGCTCTGGGGGCAGGGCGTCGCGCCCGACCTGGAGCCGTTCGAGGCGCGATTCGGCGTGCGCGGGGCCGTCATCAGCGCGGTCAACCTCGTGCGCGGCATCGGGCGCCTGATCGGCTGGGAAGTCGTCGACGTGCCCGGCGCCACGGGCTACGTGGAGACGGACTTCGCCGCCAAGGGCCGCTACGCGATCGACGCGCTCACGCGCTGCGACCTGGTGCTGGTGCACGTCGAAGCCCCCGATGAGGCGAGCCACGAGGGCGACGTCCAGGCCAAGGTACGGTCGATCGAACGCGTCGACAGCCACATCGTTGGGCCGCTGATGGCCCACGCGGCGGACGTTCCCGAGGGGCTCCGGGTGCTCATCCTCCCCGACCACCTCACCTCCGTCGAGGACGGGCGCCACAAGCGGGGCGCCGTGCCGTTCGCCATGTGGGGCGCGGGAGTGAAGGCCGCCTCCGGCTGTCCGTACACCGAGGCCCACGCGGCCGCCTCGGACGTGGAGGTCGACCCGGGCTGGCAACTGATGGACCAGTTCATCGTCCCGGCGCCGTAGCGGCGGGCCGAACACCGTCCATCTCCTTGCTCAGCGCCCGCCGGCCGCCTATAATACGTCGACCGGGTGGGGATGTAGCTCAATTGGGAGAGCGCGGCACTCGCACTGCCGAGGCCGGGGGTTCGAATCCCCTCATCTCCACCACCCCGTTGCGGAGGGCCGCCGGCCCCGAGCACCATCCGGCCGCCGCGCAGACTGCCCCTGATCCCGGGGAGACTGCCGAAATCGCCGGGCATCTCCAACCGCCGCCCGCCAATTCGCCCTCGTGGCTTTGACGCACCGCGAGGCGTTGTATATGCTACGAGGGCATGCGCGCCGGCCGGCGGGACGAATGCGACCGGACGGCCTTCTCTGCAGGGAGCGGAGCGTGCGAATCCAGCGGACGATTGCGTGGGCGGCGGGGTTGGCGCTGATGGCCGCAGGTGCCGGATGTGCCGGCGGCCGGGCCGTCCGGCTCGAGCAGGCGCACCTGTTCTCGGCCACGGGAACCGCCGTTCTCGAGCCGGTCGGCGAGGCGGCCTCGGGCCGGGCCGTCGACTGCGAAGCGGTCGTCGAGGGAGAGGGGCTGGGGTTTGCCGCGCCCGACGCCCGCACCGAGCTGGAGGCGCGGCTGACCGCCCTGGAGGCGGCCCGCGCCCAGGCCATGGCCGTGCTGGTCGAGAAGCTGTTCGGCGCCCAGGTCTACCGCCGGGCCGAGGTGCGCGACCTGCGCTTTGCGAGCGCCGAGACCCGCGTCGATCTCTCGGGCTCCCTGTCCGGCGTCATGCTGGTGGACGGCGACTACGACGCCGAGGAGCGGATGGCCCGCGTTGTGCTGCGGGTCGGGCTCGACGCGAACGGCCGGATCCTCCCCGAGCGACTGCTGCACGGCACGCCGCGCGGCGCGCCGCCGTCGGAGGGCATGCGGCGCGCACAGGCGGAGGAGGCCGCCCGCTGCGACGCCGTCGCGAAGCTGCGTGAGCAACTGGGCGGCGCCTACATCACCAACGAGGTGACCGTCGAAGGTCTGATGCTCGCCCACCAGCGTGCGCGGTCAACGGTGGCCGGGCTGATGGCGGGCGGGGTGGAGTATGGCAAGCCGGTCTGGCCGACGCCGGAGCGCTGCGAGGTCCGGGCCGTCCTGCGTCTGACGGGAGAGGACCTCCGCCGTCTGCGGAGTCTGGTGGAACCGACACGTTGAGCCGGTTGGCGGCTGCCGGACCTCTGACCACGGGGCGGGCGTTCTGCCGTTCTCTGGTTCCTTTTGCCGGGAGATTGGCGATGAAGCTGGTATGGGCGGGTGTGCTGGCGCTGGTGTGCGTCGGCTGCATGCAGACGCACCACAAGGTGGTATTCACCGCCGAAGGGGAGGCGGTCAAGACGAAGCAGGACGACCCGCTGGCGGAGGCCGAAGCCCGGGTGGCCGCGTCCGTCATCGCCAAGGCCAACCTGCTCGAGAAGGTCAAGGGCGGCATGGTGACCGGCACAGCATCCGTGGGCGACCTGATGTTCCGCAGCCAGGAGGCCGAGGTCCGGGTCAGCGGCTTCCTGTCCCGCGCGGACGTGACCTTCCAGAAGAAACAGGACACGCAGCTCTCGCCGAGTCCGATCGTCCGGGCCACGGCGACCCTCGAACTGACGTGCGAGGAGTATGCCCGGCTGAGGGACTTCGTCGAGTAGCGGACGGCGAACCCGCGAGGGCTTCCGCCGTGCCGCCGGGGCCCCCGTCCGCCTCCTCCTGCCATGATGGGGCCGATCGGATGCTTGGACGGCATCGCGCCGTGTGCATCGCGTGCGCCGTGCTCGCGCTCTGTGCGGCGGGCGCCTCGGCCGGGCTCGCGTCGCCCGGGCCGGTGGCCGTGGAGGTCTACGGCTTCGCGGAGATGGCGCCGGGCCTCGGCCGGGCCCGGGCGCACGCCGCCGCACTCGCGGATGCGCGGAGGAACGCGCTGATCCAGGCGCACGCCGCCGTGCAGGCCCGCACGGTTGTTGCCGGCCGCCGTGTGGCGGAGCAGTCCGTCTGCGTCTGCGCCGCCGGCTACGTGCGGGAGATGCACGTGCTGGAGGCGGGCGGGCTGCCCGAGACCGAGCCGGCCGTCTACCGCGTGCGTGCCCGTGCGCTGGTCCACCCGCTGGACGCGCGCCCCGGCGACCCTCTGACGCCGGCCGTCTGCCTGGACGTGCCGTCGGACGCCGGCGCGGGCCTGCGCATGGACCTGGCCCGCGAGCTGGAACGGTGCGGGCTGCGCGTGGTCGAGCCCGGAGGCACGCAGCCGGCCATCCACCTGGCCGTGGCCCTGGCCGCTGCGCCGGAGGACCCCGGGGCGACCGACGGCGGCGAGGCGGGGCAGGAGGTGAGCTGGGCCCTCACCGCGGGCCGGCCCGGCGACCCGTCCGCATCGCACGCGGCGGGCTCCCGCGTGGTTCCCGCAGGGCCGGACGGGGTTGAGCGGGCGCTTCCGCCTCTTGCGCTGGAGATGGCCCGGGCGGTGTTGCGCCTCTGGTTCTCGCCGCGTCGGACCCGGGTTCGCATCCCCGAGGCCACGGGGTCGGAGGCGGAGGCGCTCCGTGCCGCGGCGGCCGAGGCGGCACTGCCGGGGGCCGATCCGGGCGGTCCGGGTGTCGTTTTCGACCTGCAGACCGCCGGCAGTCCGGATGGCGCCGTCCGGCCGATTCTGGCCCGCGCGGGGCTGGCGGGCCGGTTCGCGCTTCGCGAGGCATGCCTGCAGGAACTGGTCTATGTACGTCTACCTGATGTCGCCGAGGCGGCCGCGGATGCCCCCTGATCCGGGCACCTGCCGGGCGGCCGGCGGCGTCGCATAGCGGGGCGGACTCATGGGATTCGTCGTCGTCATCCTGCTCGCCTGGGGGGCCATGCACGCTTACGCGTGGACGCATGTGCGCATCCATGCCGGGCTGGGCACGCGCACGGCCTCGGTGCTGGGGCTGGCGATGCTGGTCCTGATGGTGGCGCCGATTGCCGGCATGATGCTGGTGCGCGCGGGGCGATCGGCGATCGGCCGGCCGGTCGAGGTCGTGGGTATGGTCTGGGCGGGCGCACTTTTTCTATTTCTCGGTGTGGCGCTCGTTCGTGACCTCTGGAACGGTCTGTTCGCGCTGGCGGGGCGCGTGCACCCGGGGGCGCGTGCATTCCGGCTGGTCGGCCCGCGGGTGCTTGCCGTCGAGCTGGCGGCGGTCGCGGCGCTGTGTGCCTATGCCCTGATCGAGCCGTGGCGGATCCGCACGGAGTGCGTGCGGCTGGAGTCGCCGAAGCTGACGGCGGAGCGGCCGCGCGTGCGGATCGCGGTGCTGGCCGACGTTCACGTGGGCAGCACCGTGGGGCGGCGGCGGCTGGCGCGCATTGCGGAGCGGGTGCGGCGCGCGGAGCCCGACATCCTGCTGAGCGCCGGCGATCTGGTTGACGCGGAGATGAAGGACTCGGCAGAGCTGGCGCGGATCCTGGCGGACCTGCCGGCGCCGCTCGGCAAGTTCGCCGTCACGGGCAACCATGAGTACTACGCGGGGCTGGGGCACTCGGTGGACTTCACGGGGCGCGCGGGCTTCGCGCTGCTGGCCGACGCGTGCGCGCGGCCCGTCGAGGGCCTGACCGTGGCCGGCGTCAACGACCCTACGGGGCGGCGGGGGCCGTTCCGAGACGGCGGCGGCCGGAGCGAGCAGGCGGTGCTGAGCGACGCGGGGGACGGCGATTTCGTTGTGCTGCTCAAGCACCGGCCCGTGGTCGAAGCGGGCTCGATCGACCGGATGGACCTGCAGGTGAGCGGGCACTCCCACCGCGGGCAGATCTTCCCGTTCAGCCTGCTGGTGGCCCTCTACTACGAACATGGCCACGGGCTGGTGGAGGTGGCCCCGGGCACGCATCTCTACACGAGCCGCGGCACGGGCACGTGGGGGCCGCCCATGCGCTTCCTCAGCCCGCCCGAGGTGACCGTGATCGACCTGGTCCGGGCCGCACGCTGACCACCGGCCCGTCAGCGTGCGGCGCGCGCCGTCCGGGCCATCTGTGCGCCCAGCCGCAGTGCGGCGACCAGCGAATCCTCCTCGGCCCGGCCGGTCCCGGCGATGTCGTAGGCCGTGCCGTGGCCGACGCTCGTGCGGACGATCGGGAGCCCGAGCGTGACGTTCACGACGGCGCCGAGCCCGGCGAGTTTCACCGGGATCATGCCCTGGTCGTGGTAGAGGGCCAGGACGGCGTCGTAGGCCCCTGCGGCGGCCTTCACGAACACCGTGTCGGCCGGCTCGGGGCCCGTCAGCCCGATGCCTTCCCGGCCGGCCGCCGCCACGGCGGGGGCCAGCAGCCGGGCCTCCTCGTCGCCGAACCGCCCGCCGTCCCCGCAGTGCGGGTTCAGCCCGCACAGGGCGATGCGCGGGTGCGGCGTGCCGAAGAAGCGGCGCAGACCTTCGTTGAGCACCCGCGCGACGCCGAGCAGGCCCGGGACGGACACCAGCCCCGGCACGTCGCGCAGGGCCACGTGGGTCGTCGCGAGGGCCACCCGCAGCGGTCCGTTGACGAGCATCATCACGGGCGTGGCCGCGCCGGTCAGGGCCGCGAGCATCTCGGTGTGGCCCGGGCAGCGCGCGCCGGCGGCCGCGATGGCCTCCTTGTTGATCGGGGCGGTGACCACCGCGTCGGCCCGGCCGGCCAGGGCCAGCGCCACGGCCTTCTCGATGTAGTCGATCGAGGCCCGGCCGCCCAGAGCGTCGGGCCGGCGGGGCTCGATCCGGTCCGGCGGGAAGCCGGGCACGTCCAGCAGCGCCGGCCAGAGCTGCGCGCCCGGGGCGTCGCCGAAGGCGTGCAGCGCCGGGTGCAGGCCCAGGCGGTCCGCAACGGCCGCCAGCACGGCGCCCGAGCCCACCACGAGCATGCGCGTGCGCACGTCCGTGCGCGCGAGTGCCTTGACGATCACCTCCGGGCCGATGCCGCGCGGGTCGCCCATCGTCACGGCCAGAACGACGTCGTCGCGTCCGTCTCGCATCAGAACCCTTGCTCCTGCAGGCCGGGGATGGTCAGGTCGGCGCCGGTTGCGGCTTCGTCGCGCCGCAGCAGGCGGCGGACCCAGCGGCCGATCAGGTCGCACTCGATGTTCACGCGTGCGCCCGTCGTCCGGCACCGGAGCGTCGTCTGTGCCAGCGTGTGCGGGATGACGCTCACCTGGAACGCCCCGGGGTCCAGGGACGCGATGGTCAGGCTCACGCCGTCGACGGCCACGCTGCCCTTCATCACCATCTGGTCGGCCAGGGCGGGGGGGACCTCGACCGTCAGGCGCACCTCGCCCGGCAGGGCGGCCAGGCTGCGCACGGTGCCCGTGCCGTCGACGTGGCCGCTGACGAAGTGGCCCCCGAGGCGGTCGCCGAGGCGGAGCGCCAGCTCCAGGTTCACCGGCCGTCCCGGGCGGGCCTCTCCGAGCGTGGTCAGCCGCAGCGTCTCGGCCCCGGCGTCGAATTGCACGTGCGGCGGCCGTATGGCCGTGGCCGTCAGGCAGGCGCCGTCCACGCACACGCTGTCGCCCGGGGCCACCTGCGCGGCCAGCGGGCCGCAGTCGACCCCGAGGGAGCAGGCTTCCCCGCGGCGGACGACGGACTGCACGGTGCCGACGTGCTGGACGATGCCGGTGAACATGCGGGCGGACCTCGCGTAGCGGATGGCAGCCGCGGCACGGCGCCGCAGGCGGCATGATAGCACGCCCGGGGCCGGCGTTTCTACGTGACGACCGCCGTGTGGAGCCATGCTCCCGGAGGGTTGACTTACGGTCGGCCGTTGGCCGATGATGCTGGAAGGGCGAGCGGGGGACGCCGGCGGACATCCGAGGACACCGTAGAATGCGGGACCCTGAGGACGAGCGCTGCGGGTACGAGTCGCTGGACCATACGGCCGATCTGGCGTTGCGCGTCTGGGCGCCGTCGCTCCGGGAGCTGATCGAGCAGGCGTCGGCCGGGTTCATCGGCCTGATGGTGGACCCGGAGACCGTGGAGCCGGAGCGGGAGGCCGCACTGGCAGTCACCGGTGAGGCGCCGGAGGAGCTGCTGGTCGGCTGGCTGAACGAGATACTGTTCGCGTTCGATGCGGAGGGGCTGGCGCCGGTGCGGGCCGTCGTCGACGCCGTCGGCGCCGGCGAAGTGCGCGGGCGGTTGTTCGGACAGGACTTCGACCCGCTCCGCCACGAGGTGCGCAACGTCATCAAGGCCGTCACCTACCATGATCTGGTCGTGAGGCCGTCCGCTGGGCGGCTGGAAGTCAGCATCGTCTTCGACGTCTGACGGCGACCGGGAAGGGGCCGACCATGAGCCAGAGACCCTACGTGCTGAGTCAGGTGGCGCCGTGCGTGCATGAGATCGCGCCGTTCGGCGGGATGAACGTGCCCGTGCGCATCTACGCCGACGCGAACCTGCTGGAGTCCATCGAGCGCGACAATGCGGTCGAACAGGCGGTCAACGTCGCGCACATGCCGGGCATCGTGGGCGCCTCTCTGGCCATGCCGGACGCCCACTGGGGCTACGGATTCCCCATCGGCGGCGTGGCCGCCTTCGACGAGGAGCAGGGCGGGGTCGTCTCGCCCGGCGGCATCGGGTTCGACATCAACTGCGGCGTGCGGCTGGCGCGCACCGGGCTGACCGAATCCGAGGTGCGCCCGCGGATCCACGATCTCATCGACGGGTTGTTCCGCGACATCCCCTGCGGCGTCGGCGCGTCGAAGGCCATCCGGACGCTCACCGTTCCGGACCTGCGCCGCGTCTGCGTGGACGGGGCGGCGTGGGCGGTGGAGAACGGGTTCGGACGGCCGGAGGACCTGGTGCGGACCGAGGCGGGCGGCGCGATCGAGGGCGCCGACCCGGACGCCGTCAGCCCCAGGGCCATGCAGCGCGGCGCCGCCCAGATGGGCACGCTGGGCAGCGGCAACCACTTCGTGGAGATCGACCGCGTCGTCGAGGTGTTCGACGCGCCGGCGGCCGAGGCGTTCGGCGTGGCGCCGGGCCTGGTGGTCGTGCAGATCCACTGCGGCTCGCGCGGGTTCGGGCACCAGGTCTGCACGGACTACCTGCAGACGATGCAGGCGGCGACGCGCAGGTACGGCATCCGGGTGTCGGACCGGCAGCTCGCGTGCGCGCCGCTCGGTTCGGCCGAAGCCGTGCGCTACCTGGGCGCCATGGCCGGCGCGGCCAACTACGCATGGGCCAATCGGCAGACGATCTTCGCGCTCGTCGGCCGCGTGTTCGAGAAGGTCTTCGGTGCAGACCGCGACGCGCTGGGGCTGCGGCAGGTCTACGACGTGTGTCACAACATCGCCAAATGGGAGGTGCACGACGTCGACGGCGAGCGGCGGCGGCTCTGCGTGCACCGCAAGGGGGCGACACGCGCCTTCCCGGCCGCCCATCCGGAGACCCCGGCGCCGTACCGCGCCGTGGGCCATCCCGTGCTGATCCCCGGCGACATGGGAACGGCCAGCTACCTGCTGGTGGGCACCGACCGCGCGATGCGCGAGACGTGGGGCAGCACCTGCCACGGTGCCGGCCGTGCAATGAGCCGCAAGGGCGCGATCCGCCGGGCGGCCGGGCGCAGCATCAAGAAGGAACTGGCGGCGCGCGGCATCCTGGTGCGGCATGAGGGGCGCGACACGCTCGCCGAAGAGATGCCCGACGCCTACAAGGACGTCGACGCCGTCGTGCAGGTGATGCAGGAGGCCGGCATCACGCGCAAGGTGGCGCGCATGGAGCCGATCGGCGTCATCAAGGGGTAGAGCGCGCGACGGGCGGGGAGCGGCCGGCTTTTTCCGTCGCCATTCGCGCGGGACTCCGGGGCGCCGGCCGTCCCACCGCATTCTGTAAAGCATTCTTGGGCAATCACTTCGGATGCATCGCCCCGGGCGACTGGCGGGCGCCGGCCGCCCGGAGGGATGCTTTTTGTTTTTGGGATGGCCGTTTGGCTAACCTACCCGTGTGAGTCTATGGCCACGGTCGGGAAGATCGAGCGGTCGGATCGGATCAGGAAGGGGGGTTGGCCCCATATGAAGCTCAAAGAAGTGCAACTGCTGGGTATCCTGGCCTTGCTGGCGGTCGCCGTGATCCTGCTCTGCGTGTGGGGCGGCGAGACGGTGCCGGAGGATGCGACGCTCGCCGAGGCCGGCGAGCAGACGCCGGAGCCCTCTGAGACGCGGACCGGAGTCGACGATCTGTTGCAGGAGCTGATGGCGCAGTCCGATCCGCCGGCTCGGTCCGTGCAGCCCCGCGTCGTCCAGCCGACCCCGCCGGATGCAGCCGGACAGGAGTCCGGCTCGCCCGCGTTGGGTGTCACGACGGAGGAGTCCACCATCCGCGACCTGATCAACCAGATGCAGCCCGAGGAGATCCGGGTCACTCGTGCGCCGACGCCGTCGACCGACGGATCGGCCCCGGGGGCGGCGCAGACGACGCCTCAGCGGCCGCAGCATTACGTCGTGGAGAGGGGCGACACGCTGAGCGGGATCAGCCAGAAGCTCTACGGCTCCTCGCGGCATCACGGTGCGATTCTGAAGGCAAACTCGGGGGTCCTGAGCGACCCCAGGCTGCTGCAACCCGGCATGCGGCTGCGCATTCCGCCCCTGGAAGGGAGTGAGGGCCGTGCGCCTGCCGCGTCCTCCCCGTCCCCGGTACTCGCGGCGTCCTCCGGCCGACGCACCTACAAGGTGGAACAGGGCGACAGCCTCTGGCGGATTGCCGAGAAGTGCTATGGCGGCGACGGGATGAAGTACAAAGACATCCAGGCCGCGAACAGCCGGGTGCTGCCGGACGCGGCCAGCCTTCAGCCGGGGATGGTGCTGGTGATCCCCTGACGGACCCGGCAGATGCCGGCATGACTCCCACGCAGGGCAGGGCAGGGCGGCGCGGGTCGGTTCACCGCGCCGCCGCCTTTTTGGGGGGTTGCGCGTGCTTGACGGGCCCTGTCGATGGGCTATATTGGCTGGGTCGGGACATGTTCGTTGCGGACCACCTCTCTGCGGGGCACGGGCGTCTGATGAGCCATGGACGCTGCGGCGGCGTCGGCCTGGCCTGTGTGCTCATTCTGTGCGTTGTGGGCGCGCGTCCGGCGCTGGGGCAGCAGGTGTCGTCGGCGGCTGTGCAGCGGCGGGTGGAGGCATTGACGCGCGCGGTGCGTGCGCGGCAACTGGAGGACGGCTCGTTCCGGGACCCGGAGGCGGCCAACTGGCCCGTGGGGCACACGGCGCTGGCCGTGCTGGGCCTGCGCACGGCCGGCGTGCCGGCCAACGACCGGGCGGTTCGTGACGGGGCGGCGTACCTGGCGCGCACCCGCGCCGAGGGCCGCCACGGCGTCTATGAGAGCGGTCTTCGCATCATGGCGCTGGAGAGTGTGGACTCCGCGCGGTACGCTGCGGAGATCGAGGCGACGGCGGGCTATCTGATCCGGGCGCAGCAGCCCTCCGGGGGGTGGAGCTACGGCCTGTCCGGCCGCACGGACAACTCCAACACGCAGTTCGCCATCCTGGGCCTGAACTCGGCGGCTCTCTGCGGCGTCACGGTGCCGGAGATCGTCTGGCGGCGTGCCGGGGAATACCTGGCCGTCGGGCAGAACCGTGACGGCGGCTGGGGCTACCAGCACGGGACGGCGTCCTACGGCAGCATGACGGCGGCGGGCGTGGCCGGGCTGTTCATCTGCGACCTGTGGCTGCACGTGCAGCGCGGACGGTGCGGCATCTACACGGATGCCTCGCGGGTTGCGAACGGCCTGAACTGGCTGGCCGAGAACTTCTCGGTGGCCGTCAATCCCCGCCGGGACGCCACCTACAAGTTCTACTACCTGTATGCGCTCGAACGGGCGGGCGCCATCCTGGCCCGGCCGCGTTTCGGGCGGCACGACTGGTACCGGGAGGGCGCCGCTCACCTGACGGAGCAGGCGGCCGCCGGCGGCGGGTTCGCCAGCGGGGGCGAGTCGGACTTCCTCCGCGACTGCTTCGCGCTGCTGTTCCTGGCCAAGGTGAACGCCCCCCTCCTGGTGCTCAAGGCCCAATGGACGGGGGATTGGCAGCCCTACCGCTATGACGTCCGTTTCCTCGTGAACCACGTGGGGAGGCTGCTGGGCCAGACGCTCGACTGGCAGATCGTGCCGCTGGACGCGCCCCTGGACGAACTGATGAGGGCGCCGATCCTCTACCTGAGCGGCCGGGGGGCGGGCGCATGGTCGGAGCAGGAGACGGGGCGCCTGAAGGAGTACGTCGAGGCCGGCGGGTTCGTGCTGGTGGAGGCGGCCGGCGGCGATGCGGCCTTCGACCGGTCCGTGCGGGCGATGATGGCGCAGTGCTTCCCCGAGGAGCGCCTCGTGCGCCTGCCGACGGACCATCCCGTCTACTCCAGCCATTTCGACATACCGCCCGAGCAGCGCCCGCCGCTGGAGGCCGCGATGGGTCCGTGCTGGATCTCCGTGCTGTATGCGCCCGAGGGGCTCTCCTGCGAATGGGACGTGGCCGACTTCGAGCACGTGAACTCCCGGATGGGCGTCAACGTGGTCGCCTACGTCACCGGCCTCCAGACGCTGGAGGGCAAGCTGGCGGAGCCGGTCTACTACGCGCCGTCGGCTCAGCCGCCCCAGGAGCGGGGCGGGGCGTTCACGCTCGGGCAGGTCGTGCACGCCGGCAACTGGCAGCCCCACAAGGTGGCCTGGCGCCGCGTGCTGGAGGAGGTCAACGCGAAGGCGGGCCTGACCGTCTACAGCCGGCCGCTGCCCATCCGCGTCGACGTCGAGAGCCCGTTCGAGGCACAGGTGCTGTACCTGACCGGCGTGGACGAACTGCGCCTGGGGCCCGAGGCCCGACGGGCGCTCAAGCTGTACCTGGAGCGGGGGGGATTCCTGTTCGCCGAGGCCGCGTGCGGCAGCCGGCGGTTCGACGAGTCGTTCCGTGCGCTGGTCCGGCAGGTGTTCCCGGGGCAGGACCTGGCGGAGCTTCCGCTGGGGCACCCGCTCTACGAGGGCGGCGAGCCGCTCCCGCGGGTGGAGTACAGCATCGGCGCGCGGGAGCAGTCGCCCGACCTGCAGCGCCCGATGCTGGAGTTCCTGGAGCTGAACGGGCGCGCGGCCCTCGTCTACTCGCGGTTCGATCTCAGCAGCGCGATCGACGGGCACCCGTGCCACCGGTGCCCGTCGATCCTGCAACCCTCGGCCGGCCGTCTGGCGCTGAAGATCATCCTGTACGGCCTGGCCAGTTGACCGAGACGCTCCCTCCGTGCCTGTGCCACACAGGCAGACCTCCTCAACGGGCTGCCAGAGCCTTCAGCTCGGCGAGGACCTCGCGCATGCCCTGCTTGACGACCTCCTCGCCGCCGGGGCCCACACGCGTGGACCGGGGTTCGTAGCCGCCCTCTTCGAACGACTTCGCCGTGCAGAGGTAGCCCACGGATCCGCTGTCGGTGTAGCCGAGGATGAGCGTGGCGGGCGCCGTCGAGACGCTGCGGCCATAGAAGGCGAACTCGACGAACGCCTCGGCGCCGATCGTGACCAGCACCGCATCACCCAGCCGCAGGCCGTGCATGGGCAGCTCCTGGGCGGCGCCCGCATCGTCCTTGCCCGGCAGGGCGAGCGTGCGCACGACCGCCTGCATGGGCAGGGGGTCGAGCGGGCGGGCGGACTCCATCGCCTGGAGCACGGCATCGGATGCCGCGCGGCCGTGGGACTCCATCTCGTCGAAGCTGCCGCGCTTGCCGTCGATCTTGGTCCAGTACGGGTCCTGATCGGCTCCGCAGCCCTGCACGAAGATGGTGCGCACGTCCGAGCGGGCCTCCTCCACGTTCCTTCGCGCCAGGCCCATCCACTCGGCCGAGAGGCTCCGGTGCTCCTGGCCCAGCGTTGTGCCGTGCATGGGCGCGCTGAACAGGACGATGTCCGGGGCGCCCGCACGCGGGAAGTGCCATGCGGTCAGCTCCTTGAGGCTCTGCCCCCCGCGGTTGTGGCCCAGGCCCACCTGGCCGTCGGCCATGCGTTCGCGGCGGTTGCAGCCGATGTCCAGGGGCGCGGCCCCGGCCCGCAGGCCGGCGGGCATCAGGTCGTCCACGGCGGCCCGGGCGGCCCGGCCGCCGGCCTCGACGATCGACCGGCGGTAGTCCCTGTCTTCGTGGTCCTTGTGCCAGGCGCCGACGGCGGGGCCCGCGTGCGTGTGCGTGGCGTTGACGAGGACCCGCTCGGCGGGCAGGCCGGTCGAGGCCCGGACGGCGTCCTTGACCTCTCCGACCAGTTCGGTGCCCATGCCGCAGACGTCGTAGGCGAGGATCGCAACGGTCAGGCGCCCGTCGCTGAGCGCCAGGGCGTTCACGTAGAGGTCGTCGTGGAGGTCTTCGGCGCCCTGCGTGCGGGCGGCGTAGCCGCTCATGCGGATGCCGAGGGGCGGGGTGATGCAGACGCGGCCGTGTCCGACGTGGAAGGCGTCCATGGTGGACTCCCTGGCAGAGGGGTGGTGTGCGAAGTCTGCGGGCGGTTTATACCACGGCGCAGTGGGCCCGACAAGGCGCGACGGCCGTGCCGGGCCGGCCGGCACGGACGCACGCGGCCGCACGTCCCCCGCAGCACGGGGGCGAGAACGCGAACGCTCCCGATGCAGCCGCATGGTATGCAGCCGCATGGCATGCGGCCGCATGGTATGCGGCCGCTTGATTGCGCCGGCGGGGTGCTTTCTGATATCGTTCTGGCGCGTGTCGGTCTCCGAACAGGCGCGGCGCTTCGGGCGTGCGCGGGCAGGGAGGTGTTCGTGCGTACGGTGCTCAACTACGGCTGGCGGGCCCTGGTGGCCCTCGGCATCCTGACGGCGCTTTCCTGCGCGTCGCTGTACGTGCAGGCGCAGGGCGGCACCCTGGGCGATCCGATCGGGGGCCGGGGCACGTTCGTCCTGCGCACGGCCCTGCGCGAGGCGCTGACGGTTCTGGCCCTGCTGTGGCCGACGCTGCGCACGCGCTGGGCAGGCACCAGGCTGACGGGCGCCCTGTTCGTCGCCTACTTCGGCGTTCACAGCTTTGTGACGCTCAGCCGGACGGCGCTGACGCTGCCTTCGATCGTCACCTCGGAGGTCGCAACGGCGCTGAGCGCGCACGGGTTCCTGATCGCCCTGGCGTCCGCCCTGACCATGGTGGTCACGATGGGCCGCATGCGTCCGTCCCCGTCGCCGCTGGAGAGCCCGCGCCTGCACCTGCCGGCCGGGGAATGGCTGTGGAAGCTGCTGTTGTGCTCGGTCGCCGGCATGGGCATCTGGCTGGCCGAGCAGAAGCTGGCGCCGGCCGGGCTGGAGGAGTTCTACCAGGATGCCGGCCGGCCGGAGCAGACGGCGCGCGCCGTGCTGGAACTGGGGCGCAGCCTGCTGTTGCTGGCGTTCGTGCTGCCGGTGATCAAGATGATGAAGGGCGGGCGCTGGGAGACGGCGCTGGCCGTCGCGCTGCTGATGGCCGTCCTGGGGGGGCTGACGCCGGTGATCCTGCCCACGGAGCTGATGCCGGCGCCCGTGCGCTGGTCCTTCGTCTGTGGGACGGCGCCGGGGAACTTCATCTACGGCGGGCTGGCCGGGTACCTGTTCAGCCGGCGCCCCGGCACCGATCCGACCTCGCCGTACTCGGGCCCCGAGGCGTGGGGCGTGGCGGGGCGGCTGCTCTGATGCCGGCCGTGCGTCCGGCTCGGGACGGCCCGGACGCCTGAGGTCGGCCCGCCGGCGTGTGCGCGCCGTCCGTCGGGACTGTCCGGAGGGAGGACGAGAACCTTGCTGAACGACCTGCAGATTGCCCAGAGGGCGAAGCTGCGCAGGATCGAGGATGTCGCGGCCGATGCGGGCATCCTGCGCGATGAACTGGAACTCCACGGCGACCACAAGGCGAAGGTCAAGCTCAGCATCCTGGAGCGCCTGGCCGACCGTCCGGACGGTCGCTACATCGACGTGACGGCCATCACGCCCACGCCGCTCGGAGAGGGCAAGACCGTCACCACCATCGGCGTCACCCAGGCGCTCTGCGCCATCGGCCGGCGTGCGTGGGTCTGCATCCGGCAGCCCTCGCTCGGGCCCGTCTTCGGCGTCAAGGGCGGCGCGGCCGGGGGCGGCCACAGCCAGATCGTGCCGATGGAGGACATCAACCTGCACCTGACCGGCGACGTCCACGCCGTCAGCATCGCCCACAACCTGGCCGCCGCCTTCCTGGACAACTCGCTCAAGCGCAGGAACCGCCTCCGGATCGATCCGTCCGACATCTGCTGGAACCGCGTCGTCGACCTCAACGACCGCTGGGCGCTCGAGCAGGTCGTCGTCGGGCTCGGCGAAGGCTTCGTGCGCAGGACGGGTTTCGACATCAGCGTGGCCAGCGAACTGATGGCCTGCCTGGGCCTGTCCCGGAGCCTGAAGGACCTGCGCGAGCGCGTCGGCCGGTGCGTCGTCGGCTATACCTACGACGGCGAGGCGGTCACGTGCGAGGACCTCAAGTGCGCCGGCGCGATGACCGTGCTCCTGCGCGACGCCCTCAAGCCGAACCTCATGCAGACGCTCGAGGGAGGCCCCGCCTTCGTCCACACGGGCCCCTTCGCCAACATCGCCCACGGCAACAGCAGCATCCTGGCGGACATGATTGCGCTGAAGCTGTCCGACTACGTCGTCACGGAGAGCGGCTTTGGGGCCGACATCGGGATGGAGAAGTTCTTCGACATCAAGTGCC
Source organism: Candidatus Brocadiaceae bacterium (assembly GCA_012728835.1). Taxonomy (NCBI): domain Bacteria; kingdom Pseudomonadati; phylum Planctomycetota; class Candidatus Brocadiia; order Candidatus Brocadiales; family Candidatus Brocadiaceae; species Candidatus Brocadiaceae bacterium. Next base: position 29,212 of record JAAYEJ010000072.1, read on the forward strand.
GCGTCGGCGGCTTCACGCCGAACGCCGTCCTGCTGGTGGCCACCGTGCGCGCACTCAAGATGCACAGCGGCAGCTTCCGCGTCGTGCCCGGCAAGCGCCTGCCCGACGAACTGACGCATGAGGACCCCGACGCGGTCGCACGGGGCTGCGCCAACCTGGAGAAGCACATCGAGAACGTGGCCCTCTTCGGCGTCCCGTCGGTCGTCTGCATCAACCGGTTCACGGACGACACGGAGTCGGAGATCGAGGCCGTGCGGGAGCGCGCCCTGGCCGCCGGCGCCGAACGCGTGGTCACCAGCGAGGTGTGGGCCCGGGGCGGGCGGGGCGGCATCGAGGTGGCCGAGGCGCTCCAGGATGCCTGCGAGAAGCCGAGCCGCTTCCGGTTCCTGTACGACCAGGACGCCTCCATCCGCGCCAAGATCGAGGCGATCGCCACGAAGGTCTACGGGGCCGACGGCGTGGACTACGCCCCGGCCGCGCGGCGCAAGATCAAGCAGTTCACGGAGTTGGGATACGGTCGCCTGCCCGTCTGCATGGCCAAGACGCACCTGTCCCTCTCGCACGACCCCGCGCTGAAGGGCCGCCCGACCGGCTGGCGCCTGCCCGTGCGCGACGTGCGCCCGTCGCTGGGCGCCGGGTTCCTCTATCCGCTCTGCGGGGACATGCGCACGATCCCCGGCCTCCCGACGAGGCCGGCAGGCGAGGATGTGGACATCGACGAGGAGGGCCGCATCGTCGGGCTGTTCTGAGGGCTGCGCGCGCGGGTCCGGTTCGACCGGGCGCCCCGAGGGCGATGGTCACCGCCCCGGAGGGCTCACTCGCCGCCCGCCAGGGCACGATAGCCCAGATGCATGGCCAGTTGGTCGACCAGGATCATCGCCGTGAATGCCTCGGCCACGGGCCAGACGCGGGCGACGATCGTCGGATCGCGGCGCGTGACCGCCGCCAGCGTGGCGTTCTGGCGCGTCACCTTGTCGATGGTCTGCTGCGGCCTGGCGATCGTGGGCGTCGGCTTGACGGCAATCCGGGCGACGACAGGCTGGCCGGTTGTCAGGCCGCCGGTGATCCCGCCGGCGTGGTTGCTCGCGAACTGCACCTTCCCGTCGCGGGCGCTCATCTGGTCATTGCAGGCGGATCCGGTCATGTCCTTCACCGCGACGCCGGCCCCGACCTCCACGGCCTTGACCGCTCCGATCCCCAGCATGCGGCCCAGCTCGGCGTCCAGCTTCTCAAACACGGGCTCGCCCAGGCCGCCGGGCACGCCCGTGGCGACCACCTCGACCAGGCCGCCGCTCGAATCGCCGCCGTCGCGGATCTCGATGATCCGGCGGGCCATCGCATCGGCCGTCTCGACGTCCGGGCAGTTCATCGTCGTGTGCACGCCGAAGCGTTCGCGCACCGCCGCCTCGTCGAACTTCATCCGCTCGCTGAGTTCCGGCACCTGCTTCTCGACCTCGGCCAGAACGGCCATCTTCTCCAGGAAACGCATGTCCGGTGTGATGCGCCCATCGCCGTAAACCGCCTGGTAGACCGGATCGCACGCCCGCCGCATCGCCTTGTAGGCGTCGACCTGCCGGTGGATGAGTTCCAGCGGCATCTCCGGCGCCCGGACGCCGGCGGCCTCCTTCACGTAGGCGCTGATGCGGATCCCGTGGCGGGCCAGCACCTGCTTGGCGACCGCCCCGGCAGCCACGATCGTGGCGGTGTAGCGGCCGCTGAACAGACCCGCGCCGATCGCGTCGTCGCATTCGCCGTACTTCAGGTACGACGCATACGACGCGTGCCCGGGCCGCGGCGTGCGGTTGGTGGACCGGTACTGCTCGATGTGCTCGAAGTGGCGGTCCAGATTCGGGATCAGGATCACCAGCGGGGTGCCGTTGGTCCGCCCCTTGTTGGAGACGCCGGCCATCGTGTCGGCGGCGTTCACCCCGCTGTAGATCACGGGCACGTCCGGCTCCCGGCGGGGCGAGGCCAGTTCGCCCTGGCCGGGCTTGCGCAGGAGCAGGTCCGCGTAGATGTCCTCCTCCCGCAGCAGAAGGCCCGTGGGGACCCCCTGGATGTGCGTGCTCAGGCCTTCCTGGTAGGACCCGCCCGCGACCGTGACACGGAACAGGCGTCCGTAGGAACATCCCAGCATGTCTTGCTCTCCTTGCCGTGCATGCGCACCGGACTACGCCGACGTGCTATGTCAGCATCGCCTCGAACAGCCAGAGCCCCAGCGCCCCGGCAAGAACCGTGGGCAACCAGCCCGCCAGCGCCGTGTTGAGGCTGCCCGTGTAGCCCATGCTGCTGAACACGAACGTCAGGGTATACAGCCCGGCGGCCACGGCGATGCTCAGAATCGCGCCGAGGAAGCGGCTGTTGACCGACCGCTCGAACCCTACCATGCAGGGCAGCCCGATCAGCAGCAGGATGAACGGTGTGAAGACCCCGGCCAGCCGGCCGTGGAGCGCCACGCGGAAATACGGCACCGTCGGATACTCCCGCGCCGCCCTGCGCAGGTCAGACACGGTCTGCGTCGGCGGCCCTGCCTTGCCCTCCTGCGAAGCGGCCAGCAGTTCCGCCCGCCCGATGTCCGTGGGCAGAACGACCTCCGGCAGCAGGTCCGACCCGATCGCCCGGCCCGTTGCCGGATCGAACTCATCGATCGCCACCGCCTGCAGGCGGACGCTGCCGGGCGTCCAATGCGCCGACGCTGCCTGAAGCACACGCACGAGCCGGCCGCCGGGCTCCAGTTCCACCACCGCGACGTCGCGGGCTGCCGCGCGCCGGAAGTCATACTCGCGCAGCCGGTACTTGCGTGCGTACGCCGTGTCGTTCAGAAGCAGGTTCGCGGCCGTCTCGCCCTCCAGAACCCGCCCCTGAATCTGCTGCTCCTGCGCCATCCGGGGCGCAACCCCCTCGCGCACGGCGAACACGCCCGCGCTGACCAGCGCCGTCCACACGAAGATGGGCGCCACCACCCGATGCACGCTCGTGCCGCACGCCTTGAGCGCCATCAACTCGCCCGACCGCGCCATGGCCACCAGCAGCATCCCCGCCGCCAGCAGGATCACGCCCGGCGCCAGCTCGACCAGGAACAGGGGGACAACGTGGGAGTAGTACCTCACCAGTGCGCGTCCCCCGCCCGCCGCGTCGCCGTCCGGCAACTCGTCCAGCCGCTTCAGCACGTCGAAGCTGACGTACAGCAACGTGATCACCAGCGCGGTCCCGAGAGCCCGCGTGAGGAATGCGACGCTGACGTACCGGTCGATCTTCTTGAACAGCATAGGCGGAATCCGTTGCGGCGGCCCCGCGAGCCGGCAGAAGCACACGATCTCCTTGCCGGAATTCTATCGGACGGGACCGCTCGAAGCAACCGGCGCGCCCCCCCCCGGCACCGCACGCCGGACCCCCGGCGCCACGCAAGCGGGCGGCCATGCACGCCTCCCATGGGAGCGTGCGGAACGGCCCGCATTGTGGTATAATGACGCGATGAGCCGTTCGGGGGCGCAGGCAGCCGCGCTGCCCGCCCCGTCTGGGCATGCGGCAGTGGAGGAAAGTCCGAACTCCATAGGGCAGGGCGGTGGATAACGTCCACCGGGAGCAATCCCAGGGAAAGTGCCACAGAAAACATACCGCCCCGGCCGATGGCCGGAGCAAGGGTGAAAAGGTGGGGTCGCCGCAAGGCGACTTAATGTAAGAGCCCACCGCCTCGGCGGTGACGTCGAGGGCAGGGCAAACCCCGCCCGGAGCAAGGCCGAATAGGGGAGGATGAGGTCGCCCGCCTCGCCACAACTCCCGGGTTGGCCGCTTGAGCGCGCCGGCAACGGCGTGGCCAGATGAATGGCTGCCGCCCCCGCGTGCGAACGCGTGGGGTCACAGGATTCGGCTTACGCGCCCCCGTACGGCTCACCCGCGGCGCGCCCGTCCCGCACGGCGGGGAGGGCGCCCGACGGGCCCCTGTGTTCACGTGCGGCATCGCGACCGCGCAGAGAGGCGACGATGGAACGGCTATGGGCCCCCTGGCGCCTGGACTACGTCGGGCGGGAGGACAAGAAGGGCGACGGAGGCTGCTTCCTCTGCACCGCCGCGCAGAGTGTCCAGGACGGCCCGCACCGCGTCCTGTGGCGGGGCCGCACCTGCTTCGCCATCCTGAACCGCTATCCCTACAACAACGGCCACCTGATGGTCGCCCCCAACGAGCACAAAAGCTCCCTGGCGGAACTGACCGACGAGGAGCGGCTCGAGCACCTCGACCTGATCGTCCGCTGCCAGGCCGGCCTGACGCGGACCGTCCGCCCGGCCGGCTTCAACGTCGGGCTCAACCTCGGCGCCGCCGCCGGAGCCGGTCTGGCCGATCACCTGCACTGGCACATCGTTCCACGCTGGACGGGCGACACGAACTTCATGCCCGTCCTGGCCGATACGAAGATCATCCCCCAGTCCCTGGACCAGCTCTGGCGGATGCTGCGCCAGACCGCTGCGGACTGACCGGCCCCGGGAGGCGCACGTGACCCGAGAGGAGATGGAACGCCGCGAAGCCCAGCCCCTGGCCCCGTACGCCATGCGGAGCGCCGAGTCCGCCGGGCGCGTCTACGACGAACCCGAGGCCGAGTACCGCACGCGCTACCAGCGCGACCGCGACCGCATCATCCACTGCAAGGCCTTCCGCCGGCTGGAGTACAAGACCCAGGTCTTCCTCAACCACGAGGGCGACCACTACCGCACCCGGCTCACCCATACCATCGAAGTCGCCCAGATCGCCCGCACCATCGCCCGCGCCCTGTGCCTGAACGAAGACCTGACCGAGGCCATCGCCATGGCCCATGACCTCGGCCACACGCCGTTCGGCCACTCCGGCGAAGAAGCACTCCGGGACCTGATGGCCGAGCACGGAGGCTTCGAGCACAACGCCCAGGGCCTCCGTGTCGTCGACCTGCTGGAGCGCCAGTACCCCCAGTTCCCCGGCCTGAACCTGACCCGCGAAGTGCGCGAATCCATCGCCAAACACAGCACCCGCTGGGACAGCCCCTGCGACCATGCATTCTCCCCGGGGCCGTCCCTGCTCGAGGCCCAGGTGGTGGAACTGGCCGACTCCATCGCCTACGACAACCACGACCTGCAGGACGGCCTGGAAGCGCGCATCCTGACCCGGCAGAAGCTCTCCGACCTGGGCCTCTGGAGCGAGGCCGAGCAGGCCGTGCGCGAACGTTACGGGCGCATGGGCATGCAGCAGCTCTGCAAGCAGACCATCCGCCACCTCGTCAACCTCTTCGTCACCGACGCGGTCCAGGCCACCCGCCGCGAAATCAAGGCCCGCGCCCTGACCTCCTGGCAGGACGCCGCCCGGCAGGACGGCAACCTCGTGCGCCTCAGCCCCGAGTTGGAACGGCGCAAGGCCGAGCTGGAGGACTTCCTCTACCGCGTCCTGTATGCCGACTACCGCGTGCTGCGTCTGACCGTCAGCGCGCGGCGGTTCGTCTGCAGGGTCTTCCAGGCATTCGTCGACGACCCGCGCCAGCTCCCGCCGCAGCACCGCCGGCGCGCCGACGAACACGGGATCCACCGGGCCGTCTGCGACTACGTGGCCGGCATGACGGACCGGTTTGCACAGAACACCTACGCCCAGCTCTTCCATCCATATCAGAAACTCTCGTGACGGATGCCCGCGCGCCACAGGAGCCGTTTTTGACACGGCGGGCTCCTGCGCTATAATGAGGCGGCGTGGGGAGTAAGGGCCCGAGCCCCGGTGGGTGGCCCTGCGGGTCGGGACAGGGGAGCGTCGCACATGGGACTCTGGGTCTTCCGGGCGCTGTTCATGCTGGCTTCGGCCGGCACTGCGTACTCGATCGGCCTGGCCACCGACCACCCCTTCGGCGCCCTGCTGCTCGGCATCATCATCAGCCTCGGCATCATCCTGGCCGAGTGGTTCGTCAGCCGCGGCCCCATCGCCCTGATCTCCTCCATCGTCTTCGGCTGCCTCATCGGCATGCTCTTCGCCACCATCACCGTCTCCGTCGTCGGCCTCGCCGTCGAACGGGAAGTGATGGACGAGATCCGCGACGGCCTCACCGGCGCGCTCATCGTGGCCTTCAGCTACCTCGGCATCGCCTTCATCTACAACAGCCGCGACAAGTTCAACCTCATCGTGCCCTACGTCGAATTCCGCAAGGAACAGAAGGGCGCCTCCCCCGTCGTACTCGACACCAGCGTCGTCATCGACGGCCGTATCGCCGACATCGTCGGCACCAGCATCATCGACGCCCCCATCGTGGTGCCCCAGCTCGTCCTGCGCGAACTGCATCAGATCGCCGATTCGGGCGACAAGCTCCGGCGCGAGCGCGGCCGCCTCGGCCTGGAAACCCTCAACCGCCTGCGCGCCGCCCCCGGCGTCGACGTCCGCGTCCAGGACCTCGGCATCGATGGCGACGACCGGCCGGTCGACGAGCAACTCGTCCGCATCGCCAAGGCACTCCACGGCCGGCTCATGACCATGGACTACAACCTGAACCGGCTCGCCGGCGTCGAGGGCATCCGCGTCGTCAACCTCAACGAACTCTCCAACGCCGTCAAGCCCATCGTGGTGCCGGACGAGCACCTGTCCGTCAAGCTCGTCAAGCGCGGCGAACAGCCCGGCCAGGCCGTCGGCTACCTGCCCGACGGCACCATGGTCATCGTGGAGGAAGCCGCCCACCTGATCGGCCGGGAGGCCACCGTCGTCGTGCGAAACTCCATCACGCGCCCCACGGGCCGGATGATCTTCGCCCAGATACCCAAAGAACCCCCCGCCTGACGCCCGCCATGCCCCCGCGGGCAGCCCGGAGTTCCTCGTGTCCACCCACTGCGACCTGCGCTACGCCGTCATCGTGCCCGCCGCCGGCGAAGGCCGCCGCATGGGCGGCTGCCGCAAGCCCTTCCTCATGCTCGCCGGCCGGCCCGTCATCGGCCACGTCGTGGAGGCGCTTGCCCGGGCCCCCGGGTGCGTCCGAATCGTCCTGGCCCTGCGGCCGGACGACGCCGCCGACGAGTCCGTCCGCGCCGAACTCCAGGCGCTCGGCCAGCACGTGCGCATCGTGCCCGGGGGCGCCACGCGACAGGACAGCGTGGCCGCCGGCCTGCGCGGCGTCGACGTTGATGTCCCGGTGGTTCTCACGCACGACGCCGCCCGGCCGCTGGTCGACCCGGACGTCGTCCGCCGGGTCGCCCAGGGCGCACTGAGCAGCGGAGCCGCCGTGGCCGCCGTCCCGGCCGCCGAGACCGTCAAGGAAGTGGGGGAGGGCGGCATCGTCCTGGGCACCCCCGCGCGGGACGGCCTCTGGCTCGCCCACACCCCCCAGGGGCTGCGCAGGCACCTCTTCGAGCGCGCCCACGAGGCGGCCAGGCGCGACGGCTTCGCGGGCACCGACGACGTCCAACTGGCCGAACGCCTCGGGGCGCGCGTCATCGTCGTGGAGGACAGATACGACAACATCAAGATCACCACGCCGGAGGACCTGGCCATTGCCGAGGCCATCCTGCGCTGGCGGGCCGGTCAGCCGGCGGGCGGTGCATGACCGCCCAGCGCCCGCAGCCGGCCCGGCCGCTGCCGGCCCGGCCGCTGCCGGCGGCATGTTGAGGTCGGTTCCATTGCACGCCGGGTCTGCTCCGGTTACAATGGCCCCATGAAGTCCGGCCCGGAGCGCCATCGGCTCCCCGATAGCTCAACGGTAGAGCGGGCGGCTGTTAACCGCTAGGTTTGAGGTTCGAATCCTCATCGGGGAGCCA
>JAAYEJ010000073.1 GCA_012728835.1 Candidatus Brocadiaceae bacterium
TGAGCCGATCCCGCTCCTTCTGGCTCATCTCGATCCGGTCTCCCTCCATCCGCTCTCCTTCCACCCGAAGGAAAGCGGACATTTCTATCCGCCGAAGACCGGACATTACTATTCGCGTATGACAGGTACGACCTCACGTCTCCGGCCGGGGGCATCTCTCACGGACCGAGGAGGCCCCGCAGCACGGGCTCCATCGCGCGCGCCATCTGCCAGAAGCCAAGCGCCGTCGCGTGCACGCCGTCCACGGTGCACTCGTTCGGGTCGTCCGGCAGGAGCGTCTCGCCGTCCAGGAAGCGGATGTTCTCGTCGCCCGCCACCCGGCGGCCTTCGACGAGGTCGCGCTGGAAGTCGCGCTTGTGCACACGGTCGGCCATCTGTGTGGAGCTGATCAGGTCGCGTGCCCACGGGATGCGCGACACGACGAGGATCGGCACCTCGGGATGCGCCTCGCGCAGGATCGTCACGAACTCGTCCAGCGTGTTCTCGAGCTGCTTGCCGGCCGCGTTCGCCTCGTAGTCCAGCACGAAGCAGCCCGGGTTCGGGATCGTGGCGATGATACGCGCCATCTCCGGCTCGCCGCGGCCGCTGCCGGAGAAGCCGAGGTTGATGAACGGGCGGTTCAGCTTGCGGCTGAGGATGTTCGTGTAGGCGATGCCGGGCCGCTCAGCACAGCCGCCCTGCGTGATGGAGGTGCCGTAGACGATGATCGGCCGGTCGTCTTCATATGCCGGTGGCGCCATGATCTTCGCGCCCGGCTCCAGGCCGACGTGCACCTCCTTGACGCCCTGGTAGAGCGGGAAATTGAGCGTCACGTTGCGCATCTCGCGCTCGGGGAACTCGAACAGCGGGCAGGTGTACGAGGTGCCGCCCCAGCCGAACCGGCTGGTCTTCACGTAGCGCTGATGCCCCGGGGGGCCGATGTAGCAGTCGAAGCTCGCCGCGCCCGTCTGGGGCATGTGGTCCATCGTGGCCGCCGCCGCAAGCTCCACGCGGACGGCCAGCTTGCGCGAGTCGGTCCGGAACTGCACCTGACCGCCGCTGGTGCAGTTCGCCAGCTTGTCGACCGCCTCCGTGATGGGCCACTGCGGTTCGAGCGGCATCCGACGGTAGGCGCCGTCCTGCCGGAACCACGCGAATCCGGCGAGCCGGAAGGGCGCCTCCGACGGCCGGTGCCACGCGAACTCCTCGGGCGGGGCCTCCTCGGTCCGCATCGCCTTGTCGTGCTTCTCCACGTTCACCTTCGATTCCTCCCGAATGTCGCCGATGACCGCGCAGCCGCCGGCCAGCAGCCCGCACATCGCCCACAGGCAGAGTCGTCTCATCGCTGCACCTCCCGCACCGCCTCGACCATCGCCAGGATGTTCTCCGGCGGCACGTCCGGCTGGATGTTGTGCACCTGTGTGAACACGAAACCGCCTCCCGGCGCCAGGGCCTCGCAGTTGCGCCGGACCTCCCGGCGCACGTCCTCGGGCGTGCCCCTGTTGAGCACGCGCTGCGTGTCGCAGCCGCCGCCCCAGAAGGCGATGTCCCTGCCGAACTCCCGCTTCAGGCGGCGCGGCTCCATGCCGGCCGCCGACGTCTGAACCGGGTTGATCGCGTGCACGCCGCACTCGATCAGGTCGGGGATGAACTCCGCGATCGCGCCGCAGGAGTGCATGAGCAGCGCACCGTCGAAACTCTCGCGCAGGAAGCCGAACAGCCGCTTCTGATACGGCTTAATCATCTCGCGATAAAGGGCCGGCGAGAGCATCGGCCCGCTCTGCGTGCCCAGGTCGTCATTGACCAGGATCACGTCAACCCAGTGCCCCAGGACGGCCAGGTACATCTCCGCGCGTTCCACGTAGGCCTGGCAGAGGGCGTCCAGCAGGGCGTGCGCCAGGGCCTTCTCGTGGAGCAGGTCGCACATGAACTGCTCGTAACCGCGCAGGATCTGGCCGCCCGCCAGGAAGTGGCAGAGCAGGTTGCCCACGACGGCACGTCCCGTCTCGTGCAGCGCCCTGGCGCGCTCACGCCGTTCGACCCAGCACTCGTCCGAGAACCAGGGCAGGTCGAAGTCGCGGATGCAGGGCGTCTGCGGGTCCAGCACGCCGACGTCGGCCAGGCTCGCCAGGGGCGGGTCGCCGACCTCGTAGTAGAGGCCCCCGGCCGGCATACGGGCGGCCAGGCGGCCGTCCCCGGTCCGGACCTCGCGCGAGCCGTCCGGCAGGAGCGTCTCGTTCCATCCCTCGGGCACCTCGCAGGGCGTGCCGTCGCCGAGCCGCGACGGCTTCCACGCGCGCGGCTCGAAGTGCAGCGCCACGCAGTCGACGCCCAGCACCTCCATGACGTCCGGCTCGACCAGGGCCACCTGCCCCATCGGGTCGAACAGCCGCGTGGCGGCCCCGACTCCCAGGTGCCGCCTCAGGCGACTGTAGGCGATGCCGGTCAGCCCCGAGGACTCGGTGCCCCCGATGTCCAGCGGCAGGCGGTCCGGCTCGCGATGGCAAAGCGCGGCCAGCACGCGCTCGCGTGAATTCATACGGCCTCCCCGCTCCGACGGCGCACGGAGAGGCCATTAGAAGCGCTGCCGTGTGCACCTGCAAGTGCCGGGAGGGACTGCCGCGGACCGAGCCTCCGTCAGGGGCCGCGAAGCCCCAGGCGATCGATCGTCGCCGCCACCGGCGAACGCCGCTCGCCGCCCGCCGCGCGCTCGGCGCGCTGCCGCCACAGGGTCTCATGCAGCTCCATGCACGCCTGCTCGTAGCTCAGGCCCGTGAAGCGCGCCACCATGCGCGTACCGCGGTCGATCAGCTTCTTGTTCGTCGCCTCGGCGTAGATCATCGCGTTGCCGCGCACGCGTCCCATCGCCGCCGCCGTAACCGTCGAGATCGTGTTCAGCGACAGCTTCAGCGCCAGGTGTGCGGCCAGACGCAGCGGCGAGGGCGGCAGGGGCACCGCCAGGCCGGGCATCGCGCCCAGCCGCAGCGCGGCGGCGCGGCCGTATCCGCCGGCCAGCTCCTCGAACCGCTCGGCCAGGCGGGCGGAGCACGGGCGGCCGTCGGCGGCGTCGACCAGCACGAGCGCCGAACGCGGCGACTCCCGGCGCTCCGGATCGTCCTCGCTGCCGATGCGGAACTTCACTATCTCCGGCCCGTCCAGCCGCCGGGCAGGGGGGATGCCCAGCGCGCCGTACACCTCCGGGCCCCAGTCGAGGCCCCGCGGCTCGCGGCCCAGCATGGCGCGCCACGCCTCCGGCGTCGGCCGCAACGGGTCCTTCAGGAAGGCCCACGAGGGCGGCGAGGCGGCGTCGTCGCACTGGCGGAACGGCGGCAGCGTGAACGTCGGCGACCGCTCGGTCGTGTCGGTCAGGACGTCCGCCATGAAGGCGTCGGCCAGGTAGGTGACCAGGCCGCCGGCGCGGTAGGTCTCGACCTCCAGGCGCGCGGCGTCGGCCAGCGCCCGGACCGCCTCGTCGGCCTCCAGCGCGGCCAGGATGCCGCCGAACATGCGGCCGTATGCCTCGGGCGCGCAGCGGCGTTCGCCGGGCACCAGGCGGGCGAGCGCCCGCTCCAGGGCCGCCCCGACGATGAGCAGCTCGATCGTGGTCGCCTGCATGCGCGTTGAGCCGCAGACGGCCATGGGACCGGTCGTCAGGTCCAGCTTGACGATGCCGGGCTCCCGGACGACCTCACGGGAGCGCCCCACGAGTCGCCCCAGAAGGTGGGCGGGGTTGTTGAACACGAAGAAGACCTGCACGCCCGCCTCGAAGGCCTCCCAGACCGTGCCGATCACCGACGAGGTCTCCCCGCCCTCGCTGACGGCGACCAGCACGTCCCCGGGCCCCAGGCCCGCCTCGCGGACCTGCCGACGGCCGACGGCCTGGTAGTCCTCGAATCCCTCGACGGACCGGATGAGCGCATAGTCGCCGCCCGTCATGATGCTCACAACGCGGTCGCCGAGCGATGCCGGCGCGCGGGCATCGCGCCGCCATGCGCGCCACGCGGACTCCAGGAGCACAGCCAGACGGCCCGTCGATCCGCAGCCGGACACGGCCACCCGCCCCCCTCCGCGCAGCGTGGCCGCCAGCGCCCCGGTCAGCGCCGCGAACTCCGCCGAGCCGAGCACCCGGTCCGCCACCGCCGGGATGTCGCGGTCGACCGACTGCAGCAGCCGCACCGCCCCGGGCAGGTCCGCCTGCGCCGTCTCGCCCAACGCCGCCGTGGCGGGGTGGAACGATTCGGTCACCAACTCGCCGAGGCGGAACTCCCCCTCATGTGCCAGGAAGCGGCGCGCCGCTTCGATTGCCGAGTTGGCCATGATGCCACGTTCCCCGCTGCCGTGATTGCCGCCGGACTCCGCCGCACGGTCCCTCACAGTCTACCCGCTCCCAGGGCGCCGTGTCGTTGCCCGCATGTCTCCGGGCACTCACGCCAAGTTCGCCGCCACGGACATGCAGGCTTCGGCCGGCCTCAACCTGTCATCCTGAGGAGCGCAGCGACGAAGGATCTCGCCTGTGTGGCTTCCGGCGCCGCTACGAGCACGCAACCCGGACACGTGACCGACGAGCCTTCCGGCATTCGGGAGCGCCGCCCCAATTGCCGAATCGAGATCCTTCGGCCCGCCTGAGCGGGCCTCAGGATGACACCCGGGCGCGAACTCGCGACCGTCACACCGTCCACGTGCCGCTCAGGATGACACCCGGGAGGGAGCCGGCGTCATGGCACCGTCGCCGTGCCGCGCGGGCCAAGCTCCGCATCCCCGAACCGCGTGGCCCGGCCACAACCTGTCATCCTGAGGAGCGCAGCGACGAAGGACCTCGCCTGTGTGGCTTTCGGCGCCGGTGCAAGCATGGTCCCCGTGCCGTACGCGACATCCTCGGCACATCGCCGTTCGCATGCGGGACAGCGCTCCGAATGCTCCTGAGTACTCACTCATTCCCACCAATCCGCCGCCAGGTCCGTCCATTCCGGATTCATACTCTCGATCAGTGCGATCTTCTTCGCCCGCAGCCACCCCTTGATCTGCTTCTCCCGTGCAATCGCGTCCTTCACGTCGTTCGTACTCTCGAAATAGACGAGTCGGTCAATCCGGTACTTCCTGGTGAACCCGGGTATTGCGTGACTCTTGTGCTCTGCGACGCGCCGCCCAAGATTGTTCGTAACACCGGTGTACAGCGTGCCGGAGCGGTTCGTCATGATGTAGACGTAGTACTCCTTCATCCCCACGCCCCTTGTGCGCGAGCAGACCTGCCGGCGGCCCAAACGTCGAGGTCCTTCGGCCCGCCTGAGCGGGCCTCAGGATGACATCCGGGCGCGAACTCGCGACCGTCACACCGTCCACGTGCCGCGCGGGCCAAGCTCCGCATCCCCGAACCGCCTGGCCCGGCCACAACCTGTCATCCTGAGGAGCGCAGCGACGAAGGATCTCGCCTGTGTGGCTTCCGGCGCCGCTACGAGCACGCA
>JAAYEJ010000074.1 GCA_012728835.1 Candidatus Brocadiaceae bacterium
CCAGATGCTGTTCAGTCCGCCGTTCTTGGCCGCCGTCTGGATGCCGGCGTCGCCCCAGGCGATCAGCCCCAGCACGCTGCACGCTCTGGCGGTGCCCTGCCTGGGCGCGACGGCCGTCGTCGGGTTGAACTCGGTGCTCAGGGGTGCGGAGATCTCCGAGTAGAGCGCACCCGTGGGCGGCATCACGGGGGTCCGGTAGCTCACACATCCGGTCCCGGCGACGACCAGGACCGACGTCAAGAGGCCCAGTACCAGCGATCGATGCATCTTCCGGCCCTCCTCCAAAGGGACATGCATGCACTCCGCCTCCGGTTTGTACCATACCGGGGAAGAGATGTCAATAGGGTAAATGCTGTTGCTGCTCGGCGCGCCTGCGCGCGGCGCCCGTACGGACATGGGCTGGGGGCTCGGCGCCGGGCCGGATGGTGACGATCTCTTCGTGCGTCGCGTGCTCTTCTACGGCAGCGCGCCACGCACCCGCACTCCCCGGCGAGCTTGCGAAGGCGCTCGCTGCAGGACGGTGTCAACCGCCTCTTCCTGCCGGTTCATGCGCGGTGGGGCGCTTTCCAGGAGAACGCGGGCCTCAGGTGACGGTAGGGATGTTGGTTGTAGGCCGCCGTGGGCGGCTTGCCCTGCCAGTGCCAGGCGATGAAGTCGAGCAGCACCTCCCAGTCCTCGGCGGCGTGCGAGTGGGCGCCTTCGCGCAGGTGGAACGCGAGCTTGTCCCGTGCGCCGAGGAAGCGGTAGACCTCGCCCGCCGCCCAGGCGTTCTGGACCATTCCTTCCGGGTTCGACCAGCGGTCGTCCAGGGCATACGTCAGCAGCACCGGGCGCGGGGCGATGGTGGCCAGCAGGCAGTGCTGGTCGAACGGCAGATCGCCTTCCCGCCCGACGTAGGGCTGCAGACCGGGTCCGAACCAGGACGGGAAGACGTTGACGATGTTGAGCGTCTCCCCGCCATCTCCCACGTAGCGGAACGCGGCGCTTCCGCCGGCGCAGGAGGCGTTGTCGTTGACGAGCGCAATCCGGCTGTCGGTGGCGCCGGCCAGCAGCGTGGTCTTGCCCCCGCGCGAATGCCCGGTGACGGCGATCCTTTCCGGGTCGATGAAGGACAGCTGGTGCAGGAGATCCACGCAACGGTGGTAGCCCCAGGCCCAGGCCGAGAGGGCGCCGAACGTCCGGCCGGGGTACACGTCGTAGAGCCCGCCGCTCCGTCGCGCCTTGTCCGGCACTCCCGAGTACCCCAGGTCCTCGGCCATCTCCGTCCGGTTGAACAGGACGAGCGCACAGCCGCCTTCGAGTACGCGCTGCACGATCTCGTCGGACAGGTACCACCAGCATCCGTCGCCGTTCACGATCGCCGGGAATGGGCCGGGTGCATCCGGGAACAGGATCCTCACGCAGAAGGAGAAGGGCCGCTCGCCGCCGCAGCAGTGGACGCGGTAGGACCAGAGCTTCGGCTTGCCCGGCCAGCGTCCCACGCCGCCGTGGCACAGCGTCTCCACGTCGACGGCCTCGGGCGAGGGCGGCAGGCCGCCGTATTCCATGTTGACGATCAGGTCCCGCCAGGCGGCCGATCGCGCCGGCCATTCCTCGGGGGTCCGGATCCGGCCGAGGTCCGGCAGGGCGAACGGGTCGGGCAGCTCCCCTGCGTTGACGATGGGGTCTACCGGGTAGCTCCTGCGCTCTGTCATCGATCTCTCCTCCCTCAGCGTCTTCTGCGTGGCGTGCCTTCGGTTCGCGCGTCATCGTGCCACAACCAGCCGGGGCCGGCAAATCCATCCGGCAAACCGCCTGTCGCCCTTGTAGCCCCGGGCGCCATAATCGATATGACAATGGCACCATTTGACTTGGCGCGCGGCTTCGGGATAGAATGTGCGGGTTCGCAGACGATGGGCTCTTTGAGTACCGGCCCGCCGGCGGGGGGGATGGAGACGACAGAGGATGACGGTCCAGAACAAGCGCTCGCCGAAGTCGAGGACGCGGTCGGATGACCGAGGGGCGGCTGCCTCGGGCGCCCGTACGGACATCGGCTGGGGACTCGGCGCCGAGTCGGATGGTGACGATCTTTTCGTGCGTCGCGTGCTCTTCTACGGCATCGTGGCCGTGCTGGGCTGTCTGGGCGCGTGGTTCATGATCACGACCGTGGGCGGTGGAGCGCCGCCGCACATTCTGAGCGCGGCTGCCGGGGATGCGGCGCCCGCGTTGCACACCATCGTTCTGCAGGACTTCGAGAAGGCCCGAGCGGACGACTGGCTGAAGGTGGCCCGATCGGGGCAGATGCAGTCCCTGGCGGGCGGTCACGAGCTGCGGGTGATGGACCTGTCGACGGGCCGTTGCGCGCTCTGCGTGGGGCGGTTCGACGATCCGACCGAGCCGCGGGTGGCGGCCCTGCTGGAGGGATTTGCGGCCTACAGCCTTCCGAACGGAAGTCGCCCCTTCGAGCATGCGCGGCTGATGCCCATCGCGCGCTGATGCGGGTCGACGGAGCCATTCCACAAGGGATTTCCAGGAGGGAATCATGTCGCTGCACAGGAGTCTGAAGCGGAAGGACGCCCTGGTACGGCGGCGCAACGTGCTCTCGCGCGCCGAACGGGTGGAGCGTCTGAAGAAGGACGAGAAGTGGGAGGAGGGCATGTCGGTGCTCGGGCTGCCGAAGCTGAAGGTGGCCGCCGCCCCGAAGGCCCAGAAGGCCAAGGCGCCTGAGGCCGCCGAGGCGGCCGAGGGGGATTCGAAGGAGTAGTCACGTCCGGTCCGTCGAGAGGACCGTCGGAGGTGC
Organism: Candidatus Brocadiaceae bacterium; assembly: GCA_012728835.1. Taxonomy (NCBI): domain Bacteria; kingdom Pseudomonadati; phylum Planctomycetota; class Candidatus Brocadiia; order Candidatus Brocadiales; family Candidatus Brocadiaceae; species Candidatus Brocadiaceae bacterium. Next base: position 2,780 of record JAAYEJ010000074.1, read on the forward strand.
GCAGTGCGGACGGAGCCGCTGATTGCCGACCGTATGGGTCTGATCGATTCGTCGGGGATTCGCAGGGTTTTCGATCTGGCCAGGAGCCTGAAGAACCCCATCAACCTGAGCATCGGGCAGCCCGACTTCGACGTGCCCGAGCCGGTGAAGGCCGCCGCCATCCATGCCATCGAGAGCGGCCAGAACAAGTACACGCTCACGCAGGGAATCCAGTCCCTGCGCGACGAGGTTGTGCGGTTCGAGAAGCAGCACAGCGGCGTCCGGCACGAGGCGGCCCTGATCACCAGCGGCGTCTCGGGCGGCATGCTTCTGGCCATGATGGCGCTGGTCAATCCCGGGGACAGGGTGGCCATCGCCGATCCGTACTTCGTCATGTACAAGCATCTCTGCCGGCTGCTCGGGGGCGTGCCCGTTTACGTGGACACCTACCCGGACTTCCGGCTCACCGTGGAGCGGCTGGAGGAGGCCGGGGCCGGCGACGCCAAGTTGCTGATGCTCAACAGCCCGAACAACCCGAGCGGCGTGATCTCGTCCGAAGACGACCTGCGGGCCATCGCGGAATGGGCGGGGCGCAAGGGCGTCTTCATCATCAGCGACGAGATCTACCGCTTCTTCTGCTACGACGGGGCCTTTGCGAGCATCGCGCGGTTTACGGACGACGTGCTCCTGCTGAACGGTTTCAGCAAGCTGGCGGCGATGACGGGCTGGCGGCTGGGCTACGCCATCGGGCCGGAGCCGCTGATCGAGGAGATGAAGAAGCTGCAGCAGTTCAGCTTCGTCTGCGCGCCCTCGATCGCGCAGTATGCGGGGTTGGCCGCCCTGCGGCTGGACAACGCGAACCGCGTGCGCGCCTACCAGGCCAAGCGCGACATCGTCTACGAGGGTCTGCGCGACAAGTTCCGGCTCGAGAAGCCGGGCGGCGCATTCTATGCGTTCGTCGAGGCGCCGGGCGGGGACGGCGATGCCTTCTGCGCCCGGGCCATGCAGCACAACGTGCTGGTGATCCCGGGCAGCGTGTTCAGCGAGCGGAAGAGCCACTTCCGGCTCTCATTCGCCGCCGAGGACCGCGTCCTGGAAGAAGGCGTGCGCGTGCTCAACTCGCTCGCGTAGGCCGGCGGATCAGCGCACGCCGTACTTGTCCAGCTTCCGGTAGAGCGTGGCGCGGCTGAGGCCGAGCTTGCGGGCGGCCTTGCTGATGTCGCCGTCGCATTTCTTGACGGCGCCGAGGATGGCTCGGCGCTCCACCTCTGCAAACGGCAGCACCTCGTCGGGCTCCTCGGCCGGCTCGGTTTCGCGGTCCTGCAGGGCGGCCCGGATGCACTCGAGCGCCTCTTCGACGGCCAGCGGGGGCACGGTGCGTCCGACGGTGGCCTTTCGGATGCGTTCGGGGAACATCTCGGGCGTCACGCGGTCGGTGTTGGCCAGGACCACAATGCGCTCGATGGTGTTGCGCAGTTCGCGCACGTTGCCGGGCCATTCGTAGCAGAGCAGGAGGCGGACGGCCTCGGGGCTGAAGTCCCAGAAGTACTTGTTGTACTTCTCCCCCATGATTTCCAGGAAGTGCTGCGCCAGCACGGGGATGTCCTCGGGGCGTTCCCGGAGCGGCGGCAGGTAGATGGGGACGACGTTGAGGCGGTAGTAGAGGTCATCGCGAAGGCGGCCGGCTTCGACCTCCTGGAGCGGATCCTTGTTGGTCGCGGCGATGACGCGGCTGTCCACCTCGAAGTTGTCCGTGCCGCCGACGCGGGTGAAGGTGCGGTTCTGGAGGAAGCGCAGCATCTTGGACTGGAGGCCGTGGTCCATCTCGCAGATCTCGTCCAGGAACAGCGTGCCGCCGTGGGCGCGTTCGCAACTGCCGATGTGCTGCCGGTCGGCGCTGGTGAAGGCGCCCTTCTCGTGGCCGAACAACTCGCTTTCGAGGAGGTCCTTCGGGATGGCGGCGCAGTTGACGGGGACGAAGGCGCCGTGGCTGCGGGGGCTCAGCATGTGGGTGGCATGGGCCACGAGTTCCTTGCCCGTGCCGCTCTCGCCCCAGATCAACGCCGTCGCGTCCGTCGCGGCGATGCTGCGGATGGTCCTGTACACCTCGTGCATCACGGGGCTGATGCCGACCAGATCGCCCAGCCGGCCGCCGCGCTCGTAGGCATCGTTGAGCTGCTTGACCTGCACGGACAGGCGGTGCTTCTCGGCGGCGTCCAGCAGGCGCCGGTCCAGGTTCGGGTCGCCCGCTTCGAGGGCCACGACGTCCTCGGCCCCCATGCGCATCCACTCGACGACGTCGGAAACGGCGGGGTTTCTGGCCGCGACGATCACGGGCAGGTCGGGGAACGTGCCGCGCAGGCGCTCCAGGGGGCCGCGGCCGGCCTGGCCGGCGTCCATGAGGACGACGTCCGGCACGCGCTCGGCCGTGCAGCGCATCAGGGAGGCGGTGTCTTCGCACAGGGATGTCGTCACCGTGCGCTGAGCGAGTTCGGCCGGCACGAGTCGCCGGAGCCTCTGAGGGCCAACGACGCACACGTGGACTTCGTTGTTCGTGGCTTGTTGCGCCATACTGCTCCGTTCAGTCCTGCGTGCCGCCCCTCAACGGCTCGCCTCCACCTGGTGGAACCGGCTCCGTCACGGTCGACGTCGGCCACCCCGGGCGCACGTGCGCACCGGACCCAGACGCCCATGGGTGCGCGTCGACCATGCCTGTGTTGTGTTCATCGGATCCGGCGCTTCGGATCGTGCGGCCGCAGACCTATCGGCGGTCGGTCGCCTCCTGGGCCATCGCCCGAAGCGTCTGGTCCAGCGCGCGGGTTACGTCGAAGACCCTCGTCAGGCCCGTCAGCTCGAATATCGAACGGCAGAAGGGCGGAACGTCGGCCAGCCGCAGAGTACCGTTCTCCAGGGCCGTCCGGCGCAGGCAGCTGACCAGGACCCCAAGCCCCTCGCTGTCGATGAAGTCCATCCCCTGAAGGTTGAGCAGCAGCCGGGTGTGGCCGGCGGCGATCAGTTCGTGCAGCCGGGCCTTCGTCTTGGAGGCCGACACCGCGTCAAACCGTCCCTCGATGTCCACGACCGTTATGCCATTCATCTGGCGGACGTCGGCAATCACGGATCCATCGCCTCCTTCATCCTATGACGGAGCGGCTGCCCGGCGCCGTTGCGCCATGATATCGGGCGATGGTGCGGGAAGTCAATTCCCGGGCCGGCCGAGGCGTCTGCGGCGCCGGCCGGCGGGCGCTTTCGTCGCCGGCCGCCGCATGGTATACACTGCGGACGGAGGAGAGCATGGATGCCGCCGTTCCCGTGCTGCTGGATACCGACATCGGGTCGGACGTCGATGACGCCGTCTGCCTGGCCTATCTGCTGGCCGAGCCGCGCTGCGACCTGCTGGGCATCACGACCGTCACGGGCCGGCCGCAGGAGCGGGCCATGCTTGCCGACGCGCTCTGCCGGGCGGCCGGCCGCCACGGGGTGCCGGTCTACAGCGGCTGCGACGTTCCGTTGCTCTGCGAGCAGCGGCAGCCGGAGGTCCCCCAGGCCCGGGTGCTCCCGCGATGGCCGCACCGGGACGACTTCGAGCCCTATGCGGCCGTGCCCTTCCTGCGCCGGACCATCCGCGAACGCCCCGGGGAGGTGACGCTGCTGGCCGTCGGCCCGCTGACGAACGTGGGGCTGCTGTTCGCCACAGACGCCGAGGTGCCGCGGCTGCTCAAGCGGTTGGTGCTGATGGGCGGCCGCTACTTCGGCTCGTGTGGGGAGGAGTGGAACACGGGGGGCGACCCGATCGCGAGTGCGCTCGTGTTCGGGGCGCCTGTGTGCGAACTGACGGCCTATGGGCTGGACGTGACGCTGCAGTGTTCGATGCCGGCGCCGGAGTGCCGCGAACGGTTTCGGGGCGGTGCGCTGGACCTGGTCCGGGAGATGTCCGAGGTCTGGTTCCTGACCCGGGAGCGCATTACGTTCCACGATCCGCTGGCGGCTGCCTGCGTCTTCGAGCCCGATCTCTGCACCTACCGTACGGGCCGCGTCGCGGTGGATCTGCAGGGGGCGGGGCGGGGCGCGACGCGCTTCGAGGAGTCCGCCGGCGGGCCGCACCGCGTGGCCGCCGACGTGGACGTCGGTCGCTTCTTCCGCCGCTACTTCGAGACGATCGGCGCGCCCGCCGGGTGAGGGGCCGATCACGGATGCGCGGGAACGACCTCCTGCAGGGCGGCCATGAGGGCGGATGTGCCGTCGATCAGGTCCAGGTCGGCCGTGAGGGCGTAGATGGGCGGCGTGGGGGGGGCGGCCAGGACGCGTTCGACCTTGGCGGCGTCCTTCTCGGTGGTCAGGACGCCGGTGCAGCCTTCGGCCCGCGCCTTCCCCAAGACGCCCTCCAGCGTGCCGGCGGTGTAGGGCGCGTGGTCGGCGAACACGTCGAGGAAGGCGGGCGCGCAGCCGGCCTTCCTGAGCGTGCACGCGAAGCCCTCGGGGTTGCCGATGCCGCAGAAGGCCGCCCAGCGCCCCTCGCGCATGGCGTTCGGCGGCACCGGCTTCGGCGCGCCCACCGCCGGGTCGGTGGGCCCGACCGGGCGCAGGCCGGTGACGATCGTGCGGCAGCAGGCGATGGGCACGCCGGGCGCCAGCCGGCCGAGCCGGTCCCTGATGGCCTGGAGCCGCTCCGGCGCGACCAGGTCGCAGCGCGTGACGATCAGGAAGCCCGCGCGCTTCAATCCCCTCAGCGGCTCGCGCAGGAGCCCTCGGGGCAGCATGCGGCCTCGGCCGAACGGCCAGAGGGCGTCGATCAGCACGATGTCCAGGTCGCGGGCGATGCGGCGGTGCTGGAAGCCGTCGTCCAGGATCAGCACGTCGGCGCCGTGTTCCCGCACGGCCCGGCGGGCCCCCGCGACGCGGTCCGGATCGACCACAACGGGCACGTCGGCGACGAGGCGTCCGAGCATCTCGTTCTCGTCGTCCATGCCCGTGCGGCGGCTGCCGCCGTATCCGCGCGAGAGGATGGCCGGGCGGTGCCTGCGGATGACCAGCAGGCGGGCCAGCCAGGCCACGAAGGGCGTCTTGCCCGTGCCGCCCGCCGTGATGTTGCCGACGCTCAGGACGGGCACGCCGGCCGGCCGCGCATGCAGTGCGCCCACCCGGTAGAGACCGTTGCGCGCGGCGGCCACCACGCCGTACCCGGCCGCCGGGACGGACAGGGCGCAGCGGGCCGCGCACAGAAGGGGACCGCGCCGGGCGGGATCGATCACGGCCCGGTGAAGGCGGAACAGTGCGGTCCCTCCGACCAAGGGAATCCTCCCTTGCATTGGGCCAGTGCCTGGAGAACAATGAAGCCCTCAGCCGGCCGCCCGGGCCGGCCGCCGCTGCATACGATACATCACGGCCGCCTATGCGGCAAGACCACGGGAATTCCAGAAGGAGCGACCATCATGCTCAGGGTGGGCATCATCGGATGGGGGGGCATGGGCACGAGGCACTTCAGCCGGTACGGGCGGCTCAAGAACGCCGAGGTGACGGCGATCGCCGACACGCAGGCGGAGCGCCTGTGCCCCGGGGGCGGACCGGTCCGGACAAACCTCGGGGCCAACGAGACCGGGATCGACCCCGAACGGCACCGGCTGTACACGGACCCGCAGGAGCTGATCGACGACCCCGGCGTGGACCTGGTGGACATCTGCCTGCCGACGTTCCTGCATGCCGAGTACATGCAGAAGGCCCTGCGGGCCGGCAAGCACGTGCTCTGTGAGAAGCCGATGGCCATGAGCTACGCCGAGTGCCGGTCCGTTCTGGAGGTGGCCGAGCAGGCGCCTGGCAAGCTCATGGTCGCCCAGTGCGTGCGCTTCTTCCCCGCCTACGAATACCTGTATGAGACGGTGCGTTCGGGCCGGCTGGGGCGGCTGCTGCACCTGGACATGTGGCGGGCCAGCACGCCGCCCACGTGGTCGTGGCAGAACTGGCTGCAGAAGAGCGACCGTAGCGGGGGGATGATCCTGGACCTGCACGTGCACGATGCGGACTTCGTCCATCACCTGCTGGGGCGGCCCCGCGCGGTCTGTTCGACCGGCGCCGTCGGCCCGACCGGCGGCTACGACATCGTCGACACGCAGTACATCTACGAGCAGAAGATGGCCGTGCGGGCGGCCGCCAACGCGGCGATGCCCCCGCCGTTCGGCTTCGAGGCCGGTTACCGGGTCGCGTTCGAGCGGGGCAGCCTGCGCTATGAGGCCTCCGACGAGCACGGAGTGACCGAGACGACGGGCGAGGGCGTGCGGCACCCGGAGCTTTCGCCGATCGACGGCTACGAGAAGGAGATCGCCTACTTCGTCCACTGCATCCTGAACGACGAGGGGCCGGCGATGGCCGAACCGGAGTCGAGCGCGTTCTCGGTCCGCCTGGTCGAGGCCGAGAAGGAGTCCATCGAAACGGGCCGGTCGGTGGAATTGTAGCGCGAGGAGGCAGATGCAGGTCGCAGCCGCCTGCCCGTCCCAGTCATTCTGAGGAGCGCAGCGACGAAGGATCTCGCCCGTTCAGCCGGCGGCGCCGGCATGAGCAAATGACAGTGGGCCGGGCGTCCGCAGGAATCAGGCGCCGGGCGTCGCGAAGCTCCAGCCTTTGTCCAGGCGGGTCACGGGCTGCCAGCCGAAGCGGCGGTAGAAGCGGCCCGCGCCAGCTTCCTCGCCCTCCCGGGCGACTGCCAGGACGATCCTCTCTCGCCCGGCCAGGCGCAGCCACGCCACCGCGTGCCGGACGAGCCACGTGCCGATGCCGCGGTTCCGCCACTCCTCGTCGAGCAGCAGGCTGGACAACTCCGACCATCCGGCGTACGCGGGAAGCTCGCCGCCGAGCGTCATGTCGGCAACCACCTCACAGTGGGCGATCTCCTTGCCATTGACCATCGCCAGGAAGCTCGCGTCCGTGATCTCGATGCCCCGTTGCAGGGAGACCTCCGGCACGGGCGGGTCGCAGGGCGGCTCGATGCCCGTGAGGGGGCCGGCGTACAGGGTGTCCACGCAGTCGGCCTTGAGCACCCAGCCCGCGTTCTTGAGACAGGCAGCGATATGGGGCCACGAGTCGGCGACGCCGTAGCACGGGCCGCCCGGCAGGCCATGGCAGAGACCGGTTCTGTCCGCGCCCCAGTCGACGACCTGCCGGCGTACGGCGGTCAGCACGGCGTCTGCGGCTCCGACGGACTCGGGCCATGCGAAGAACCACGCCACGTCGGCGGCGTTCCGGTAGGCGGGGTTCTCCTGCGGTCCACGGTAGCGCAGCAGGTGGGCGGCGGCGCAGACGCGGCCCTTCTCGACGCCGCAGAGCGTCTTCCGCTCGACCACCCAGGGATCCGTGACGTATTCCTCCGGATCACGCATGAGCCGGTCAGCGATGAAGCCCGACGGCAGTGCCCAGCCCGGCATGACGGCGCCGAGGTGCCCGTTGACGAGCCTCTGAAGCTGCGGCAGGTGCGACTCTTCGTACGGCACGACATCCGCCATCTGTTGCCTCCCGGCATAGCATGACGCGCGAGAGGCCGGCCTTGCGGCTACCCGGCCTTCGCGCGCTGCCGCTCGCCGACGTCAAGGTGGTGGTCGACCTCGGTGAACTTGACCGAGATCTGCTTGCTGACGCCGTCCGTCATCGTCAGGCCGTAGAGGACCTGCGCGACGCTCATCGAGAGCTTGTTGTGCGTGATGATGACGAACTGGGTGTTCTGCCGGAAGTCCTCGAGCATCATCAGGAAGCGCTCGACGTTGCTGTCGTCCAGCGGGGCGTCCAGTTCGTCCAGCAGGCAGAACGGGCTGGGCTTGGCCTGGAACATGGCGAACAGCAGGGCGACGGTCGTGAGCGCGCGCTCGCCGCCGCTGAGCAGCGTGATGGAGTTCGTCTCCTTGCCCGGCGGTTTGGCGAGCATCTCGATGCCGGCTTCCAGGACGTCTTCCTCTTGCTGTTCGAGGATCAGGTCGGCCGTGCCGCCGCCGAACAGCTTGCGGAAGAGGGCCTGGAAGTTCTGCCGCACCTGCTCGAAGACCTCCCGGAACCTCTCGCGGCTCTTGGCGTTGAGCTGGCGGATGATCTCGCGCTCGTGGCGCCGCGCCTTCTCCAGGTCGTCCTTCTGGTCGCTGAGGAACTGCGCGCGGATTTCCAGCTCCTCCTGCTCGCGGATGGCGGCCACGTTCACGTTGCCGATGCGGTCGACCGTGGCCTTGAGCCGTGCGGCCTCGGCGCGCACCTGCGGCCAGTCCGTCGCCGCGTCGTCGGCCATCTCCAGCACGGCGGCGCGCAGGGCCAGCGCTTCCTCCAGGGCGACGATCTCCGGCGCCTCGTCCTGTTCGGGCTCCTCGTCCGCTCTCTCGGTCTCGCGGTACCACGCGGCCACGGTGGCTGCCGAGGGCTGCTCCGGCAGGTCGGCCTGGTGTTCGCGGATGAGCTTGTTCGTGAACGGCGGCGCCTCCCGCCAGCTTTCCGGGTCGCCGGCCAGGGCGTGCAGGCGCACGCCGGCTTCCTCCTCGGTGCGCCGCTGGAGGGTCTCCAGCTTGATGTTCGTCTCGCTCTCGGATATGTGCAGGCTGTGCAGGGCCTCCTCGACCTGCTGGCGGCGGCGGCCATGCTCCCGGGCCTGCTCGGCCAGGAGGCCGATCTGCTCCTGGGCGGCCTGCACGGCTGCGGCGCGCGCCTCGATCCGGGTCAGGAGTTCCTCCTGCTGCGCGCGCAGTTGCTCCTGCTCGGCATGGGCGGCCTGCAGGGCCTCGCGGGCCTCGCGCAGGCGGCGCACGTCGGCCTCCTGTTCGCCGGCGACGGCCTCGACCTCGTTGTGGAGGCGCATCTCGTCCGCTTCGAGGCGCGCGATCAGCGACTGCACGCTGCGCTGCTGCTCACGGTTGCGGGCGACTTCGCTTCCGAGTTCGTTGAGTTCGGCCGTCAGGGCCCGCTCGCGCTCGTCGAGGCGGTGGGCATCGTCCTGGGCGGCCTCCACGCGGGTCTGCGCCTGGGCGCGTTCTTCGGCGGCGGCGGCGGAGCGGGCCTGCAGTTCGGCGGTCTGCGCATCGAGGTCCGCCACGTCCTGGCGCAGTCCCGTCTCCTCCGAGCGGCCGATCCGGAGTTCCTCGCGCAGTTCGCGGACGCGCGTCTCGACGGCCTGCAGGCGGGCGTTCACCTCGCCGGTCTCGCGGCCGATGGCTTCGAGTTCGGCGGCCGCGTCGTCGCGTTCCTGCGTCCATTCCTGCCGGCGGGCCTGGCATTCATCGCGTTCGGCGGCCAGGCGTTCGAGCACGGCGTTGAGTTGGGCGATCTCGGCATCGAGGGCGGCCAGCTCGCTGCGGCGGGTGATCAGGCTGGGCGTCTCGGGGGTGCCGCCGGACCAGAGTCCGCCGGAGCCGAACCGCTCGCCTGCGCGGGTGACCAGCTGCACGCCGGACGGCAGGCCGGCCTGCAGGAGGGCGGAGGCGGCGTCGGCGTCGCGGACGACGAACGTGTTGAGCAGAAGGGCGCGGACGGCTCCGGCAGCCCGTTCGTCACATCGGACGACGTCCACGAGCCGCGCCTCCACGCCGGACGGGGCGCCGAGGTCGGCCCGGGCCGGCTCCGCGAGGTGCTCCAGGACGATCAGTTCGGCCTGGCCGGCGCCGTTCTGTGAGAGCAGGCGCAGGGCCTCGCGGGCCTGGGACGCGGCCTCGAAGAGCACGGCCTGCGAGCGGTCGCCCAGCGCGGCCTCGACGGCCCCCGCCCATTCGAGCGGCACCTGCACGAGGTCGGCCAGGATGCCCACGGTGCCGGGCAGGCGCGCGTCCAGCAGCCGCCTGACGCCCGCGTGCACGCCCTCGGCACGGTCTTCCAGGTCCTGCAGCACGTCGCGGCGGCCGGCGCGGCCGCTCAGTTCGGCGCGGGTTTCGGTCTGTTGCGCGGCGAGTTCGGCGATTCGGGTGTCGAGGCCGGCGATGCGCGCGCGCAGGGCGGCGACGCGGGCTTCCAGTTCGGCCCGGCGTGCGTGGAGGGCCTCGGCACGGTCGTGGGTGCGGCTGCGCTCCTCCTCGGCCTGGGCGATCTGGCCGCCGAGTTCCTCGCGGCGGCTCTCGATGCGCAGCAGGCGGCTCTGGAGGGCGCGTTTCTCGGCGCTGAGGACCTCGATCTGGTTCCGCAGGTTCGATTCGCGCTGGAACAGCTCGAAGACCTGGGCCTTGGCCGATTCGATCGCGTGCGCGGCTTCCCGGCGTTCCGCGCGGGCGTCCTCGATGCGGCTCTGGCCGGCGCGGAAGGCGGCGGCGTTGCGCTCCAGGTCCTCGGTGACCTCGGCGAGGGACTCGCGGGCGGCCTCGCGTTCGGCGTCCAGCGCCTCGGCGCGACGGCGGAGGTCCTGGTGGCGCTGGTCCAGCTCGCGATTGCGGTTCTGGAGTTCCTCGTCCCGTTTGAGCGCCAGTTCGCACTCGCGCGTGAGCCCGTCCAGGCGGGCGTCCACGCGTGCGCGGTGCTGGCGGGCGTCTGCCAGTTCATCCTGGAGGCCTTGAAGGCTCGTGCGGGCGGCCTCGAGGCGGCCCTCGGCCTCGCCGGCCTGCTGCGCGAGCGCGTCGCGCTCGGCCGAAGCGCTCCGAATGCGGCTGCCGAACTCTGTCCGGTCGGCTTCCAGACTGCGGACCGAGTGCAGCGCTTCGGCCAGGCGCAGCCTCTGGAGGCGTTCGGCATGGCGCTTGAACGTGCGCGCGCGGGCGGCCTGGTACTTGACGCTCCGGAGCTGCCGCTGGACCTCTTCGATGATGTCGGTGACGCGGGCCAGGTTCTGCCCGACCCGCTCCAGCTTGCGCTCGGCCTCGCGGCGCTGCTGCAGGAAGCGGTTGATGCCGGCCGCTTCCTCGAAGACCTGGCGGCGCTCCTTCGGGTTGGCCCGGAGGATGCGGTCGATCTGGCCCTGCTCGATGACGGCGTAAGCCGTCGTGCCGACGCCCGTGTCCATCAGCAGGGCGCGCACGTCCTTGAGGCGGCAGACGCGGCCGTTCAGGTAGTAGTCGCACTGGCCGGTGCGGTCGACCCGCCGGCCGATGCAGACCTCCTCGTAGTCGACCGGCAGGGCGCCGTCGGAGTTGTCGATGGTGAGCTTGACCTCGGCGAACCCGAGCGGCTTGCGCGACTCGCTGCCGTTGAAGATCAGGTTGACCATCTCGGCGCCGCGCAGCTTCTGGGCGCTGCGCTCGCCCAGCACCCACTTGATGGCGTCGACGACGTTGCTCTTGCCCGAACCGTTGGGGCCGACGAGCGCGGACAGGCCGTCTTCGAAGTCGAAGACCGTCCGGTCGGCGAAGGATTTGAAGCCGTACAGCTCGAGCTTCTTCAGCCTCACTCCGTGGACTCCACTAAAAGCGCCGGGGGCAGCCCCCGGCACCGGTGGCCAAGTTCCGTCGCGCCCCGGCTCCCGGGACGCGATACCACGGATTGTAGCCGAAGGCCCCGGCGGGATTCACGATGTGCGCCGGCGGGCGGGCGGCAGGGCGGGCGAGGGCGTGCGTTGCGCGCCGTGGAGGTCGGCCCCGGGGCGGGGCGGTTGCACGCAAAGCATGGAAAAGAAAGGAGTTGCGCGCTACCGGCCGGCCGGGCGGGGGGGGCGGCGGCCGGTCGGCGGGTGCGCGAGGGGGTGCCGCACGCGGGAAAAAGCCCCGCGAAAATCCCGCCTTGCGCTCGGACGGACGGGTCCGGGCCGTCAGGGGGCGCGGCGGGGGCGCCTTGCATTCGGCCCGCCGCGCCGGTAGCATGACGGTCGGCCCCAGGGGGAGGGGCGCATGCGGCATCCGGTCGATAGACCCCATTACGTGGAGGCGTGGCATGGTGAAGGCAACGGCGAAGGCATTGGCGGCGGTGGCGGTTCTGTCGCTGACGTTGGTCTCCTGCGGCAAGGGCGCGGACGGCTCCCTTCGGGACGTTGTGGAGGCCCAGCTCAAGATGATGGAGGAGTTCGCCAGCGCCATGGACAAGGCGCAGAACGCCGACCAGGTGGCGGCGGCGCTGGAGCAGCATGCGAAGCAGGTTGAGAAGCTGGCGCCTCGCGTGAAGGCGCTGGCCGAGAAGCATCCGGAGCTGGCGGGCATGGGCGCGTCCGGTCAGCTCCCGGCGGAACTGAAGGAGTACGAGGCGAAGATCGAGGCCGCAGCCACGAAGATGATGGGCGCCATGGGCAAGATGATGCAGTATGGAGAGGACCCGAAGGTGCAGGCTGCAATGGAGAGGATCGAGGGGGCTTCTCAGAAGATGCAATAAGGTCGCATCCCCGGCGGGGAAGGGCGCCTGTGCCAGACAAGACGACTTCTTCGACGGGCTGCGCGGCGAGCGCGATGCGCTTCACCGGCCGGGCGGGGCGGCCTCGCTGGCGGCCAGTGCGGCGGCGTCGCGGCCGCGCACGACCACCCGGCGCACGTGCGGCCGGACGATCTCGGCCATCTCGTCCAGTTCCTCCGCCGAGTAGGGGGCGATCCGCCGCAGGGCGGGGTCCAGGCAGAGTGCCGGCTTGACGTTCTGCAGGGCCAGCGTGTCGGCGCCGTCCAGGTCCGGCGCCATGCGTTCGACTTCGTCCGGGCCGACCAGGCCGGGGACGACGGTGATGCGGAACTCATGGGGCAGGCCGCTTCGCTTGACCAGGTGCAGGGAGTGGCGCACGTCGTTCACGTCGACCTCGACGCCGGTCACGCGCGAGTAGTCGGTGAGGGTCAGGGGGGCCTTCAGGTCCATGGAGAGGGCCGCCAGGGCGCCGTCTTCGAGCAGGCGGCCGATCCATTCGGGGCGCGTGCCGTTCGTCTCGATCATCACGTCCATGGGGACCGCGCGGATCTCGGCGATCAGTTCCCGCAGGGCCTCTCCGTGCAGGGTGGGCTCGCCGCCGGTGATGACGACGCCGTCGATCCAGCCGCGCTGCCGGCGCAGGTGGTCGAAGACCGTCTCCCGTGGGACGCCCTCCAGGCGGTCGGGGTTGCAGATCAGTTGTCCGGCATGGCAGTAGTGGCAGCGCAGGTTGCACCCGGGCAGGAAGAGGACCGAGGCCAGCTTGCCCTCCCACTCGATCAGGCTGGTCGGTATGAACCCCTTGATGTCTGCGGACGCCTGACTCACCGGCGGGATTCCCTGTCTGGTGTCATCCTGTGGGGAGACCGCGCTCGCCCGCCGCCGTGGTTCGGACGGCGGCCAGGAGGCAGAGCCGCGGGGCCGTGCGGCTTCCGTCCCTACGCGCTGAGGCGCTTCTGGAGTTCGTCGCTCGGGGGGGCCTGGCCGTCCCAGCGGGCGATGACCTGGTCGTCCTTGTCCTTCAGCAGCACGGACGGGATGTCGAAGACGTCGAAGTAGTCGCCCTGGGCGGCGCCGTCGATCGTCTCCATGTCCTGGAAGACGACCTGCACCTTGTCCGTCTGATCCCACTGTTTGAGGAAGTGGGCGATCTTCTTCTTGGCGCTCTCGCAGAGGGCGCAGTTCTGTTTGCCGAATATCTCGATGATCATGGGATTCTCTCCGGATCGGCGGCCCGGATCAGGCCAGGGCCACGCTGTAGTTGCCTTTCTGGCGGTCCTTGAGTTCGCCGTGCTTGGAGGGATTCCAGTTGTGGACGCGGCTGAAGTAGCCGACCACGCGGGTGATCCCGTAGACGTCGGCGCTGCCGCAGTGGCCGCAGGTCGTCCGGAGGCCGGGGGTGGACTTGTGGCAGCCGTTGCAGATGGTGAACTCGGGGCTGATGGTCAGTTGGGCGGCCTGGGTCTGGCGGAACGTCTTCTCGACCAGGTTGAAGATGCCGGCCGCCGGGGGGCGCTCTTCGCCGACGAAGGCGTGGATGATGGCGCCGCTCTCGATGGCGCGGTGGAACTTGCTCTGCACCTGGATGCGCGTCAGGAGGTCGACGGGGGCGTCGGCGCGCAGGTGGATGCTGTTGGTATAGTACATCTCGTTTTCTTCGATGCTGCCGCGGACGACTTCGGCGGCTTCGGGGAAGCGCTGCAGGTCCACCTTGGCGAGCCGGCGGGCGGCGCTTTCGGCGGGGGATTCCTCCAGGGCCACGCGCATGCCGTGCTGTTCGCCCAACTGGCGTGCGCGGAACTGCATGTGGCGCACGAGCCGCAGCCCGCGCCGGATCATGTCGTCGTCCTGGTGCAGCTCCCGGCCGGTCATGTGGAGCATGCACTCGTTGAGGCCGATGAGGCCGATGATGTAGGTGGCGTCGTTCAGATCCACGTATGGCCGGCCGTCGGCGGCGATTCGGCCGATCTCCCAGAGCGGCTGGCTGGGGTCGGTCATGAGGCTGCCGATGAACTTGCGCTTTTCCAGGTGGGCGCGCATGGCCACGCCGATCATGTCGTCGATCTCGGCGTAGAGGGCGTCCCAGTTGCCCCTGCCGGCGCGGTAGGCGGCCTGCGGCAGGTTGATGGTCACGTTCTGGAACCCGCAGAAGCGCATGCTCTCCGGGTGCCGGATCATGTGGTCGTCTTTGATGGTTGTGCGAAGGCGGCAGCAGGCGCTCAGGGTCACTTCGTCGCGGTCGAAGATGAAGTAGGGCACGCCGTTCTCGCCGGCGAGCACGGTGGCGTACTCCAGTATCTCGCGCTGGGCGGGGTCGTTGAAGGTCTCGGCGCTGATGTGCAGGTCGCACTTCGGGAAGGCGAAGAGGTTCCCGTACTGGTCTCCGGCGCGCCAGACGTCGAGCATGGTCTTGCAGAACCGCTGGGCGGTCCGTTCGTAGTCGCCGTAGGTGCGGCCGGTGTAGCGGCCGCCGGGGCCGATGGCGGGGACGTTCTTCAGGTAGTTGGGCACGCCGGTGTGCACGTTGAAGTCCAGGAACAGCGTCTGGCCGCCGCGGCTGAAGGCGTTCTGCGAGGAACTGAAGATCAGGTGCTGGGCCTCCTGGAGCATCTCGCGGTAGGGCATGTCCTCGACGAACGGGGCGTAGAGCACGTTGATGTAGCCCACGCCGAGGGCGCCGGCGTAGTAGGCCTGCATGGAGGCCAGGAACGTGTTCAGGTGGCCGGTCAGGGTGCGGGCATGCTTGGCGGGCGCGCTGGAGGTGTCCAGGTTCTGCAGGTGCAGGCCGTATTTCTTCAGGTATTCCAGCGAGTGGCTGGAGCAGTAGACGCGCGTGGGGTAGCCGAGGTCGTGGACGTGGATCTTTCCGAGCAGGTGGGCCTCGGCCACCTCGTCGCTGAAGACCTCGCGCAGGGCGTACTGCTTGAGGGTGTGTTCGGCCACGGCCAGGTTGATCGCCTCGGGGTTGTTCTGGGCGATGTTGGCGTTCTCGCGGCTCTTGCTGCGGATGACCTGGTCCAGGTCGTACTTCGGCATGCCGATGACGGCCTGCTTGCGCAGGCGGGCGGTCAGGCCGCGCTCGAACAGCTCGTTGTCGACCAGTTCGCGGATCAGGGACGTGGAGATGCGGGTCAGGCGGCTGTCGAGCACACGGCGTTCGACGGCGCCGGCGACCTCGCAGGCCAGTTCGGGCGAGAGGTCGGCTTCGACCTCCAGGGCCGTGGCGATCTTCACCTTGTCCCATTCGGCGATCTGGTCGTAGGTCTCGGTGCTGACCAGCAGGGCGATGTCGGTGGAGTTGCCGGCGCGGCGGACGGGCTTGCGGACCTGGAGGGACTGGCGCACGCGGGCCCGCTGGTCGCGGTAGAGGATGTAGGCCTTGGCGGTGCGGGCGTGGCCGGTCTCGATCAGGACCTTCTCGACGGTGTCCTGGATCTCCTCGATCGTGGGGGGGCTTCCGAGGAAATCGCGTTCCAGCAGCACGGCCACCATGGCCGCCAGTTCGTCGGCCAGGACGCGGTCGTCGCCGCCGACAGCCTGGGCGGCCTTGAAGATGGCGTTGGCGATCTTGCCGCGATCGAAGGGGACCATCCGGCCGTCGCGCTTCTTCACGTGCGTGATGCGGTTGCGATGGTTCTTCTCTTCCCGGGCCTCCAACTCGACCGACATATCCACTCCTCCCGTGTCGCCTGCGGCGTTGTCTGCGTTGTCCAACAAGGCTTCGGCCTCCGGCCGGCCGCCTACCGGGCGGGCCGGGGGCGCGGAGCGCGCCGACCACCGAGCACGGTGTCGGCCTCCTCCACGAAATCGGTTACGTCCGTGAACTCCCGGTAGACGGAGGCAAACCGGATGAAGGCCACGTGATCCAGTTCCTTGAGCAGGGCCATGACCCGTTCGCCGATGGCCCGGCTCGGCGCTTCGCCCTCGAAGCGCTCGTGCAGTTCGCGTTCCACGGCGTCGACAAGCTCCTCGATGCGCTCCCCCGGGATCGGCCGCTTGTAGCATGCCTTGTGGAGGCCGCTCAGGAGCTTGCGCCGCGAGAATTCCTCGCGCGTCCCGTCCTTCTTGACGACGCGCAGCACGCCCAGCTCGATGCGCTCATAGGTGGTGAAGCGCCGATGGCAGTCGTTGCACTCCCGGCGGCGCTTCACGTGCGTGCCGTCGGTGGCGGGGCGGGAGTTGACGACCCGATCGTTGTCCGTGTGGCAGTATGGACACCTCATGGCGCGTGCTCCCCGGACGGCTCCGCCCCAGCTAAGTCCCTGGTCGCCATGGTCTTAGGCCGTACCCCCTGGTAAGGCCGCATCGTGCTATATATTGAGCACCGGGGTATGATACCGCCCTACATGTAGCATGTCAAGGCGAATCCCGCCGGTTTCCTTAACTCCTTGCCTGGGCAGTGTTAGCGTCATGGCCCCGCCGCGCGGAGGCGGCCGGAAATCGGGCGGCATGCGCCACGGGCGGCGGGCCGTTGACTCGCCCGCCCGGGCGCGGGACAATGCCCGGGTTCCACATCCGAGAGCCGAAGGGCCAGACCATGCACGAAGACGAGCACGACATCCGCCCGGCCGCCGAGTTCGACCTCTCCGGGCTTGTGGACGCGGTTGTGGCGCGTCTGAGGCGGCGCGACCCCCTGCCGCTGGTCTGCCGGTGCCGGCTGCCCAGCGAGGAGACGGTCGTTGCGATCCTCGACCTGCTGGCCGAGGCGCTCTTCCCGGGCTACTTCGGCAACAAGGCCCTGGACGCCGCCAGCCTGCCGTTCCACGTCGGGGAGGCCGTCGCCACGGCGGGGGACCTGCTGGCGGTCGAGGTGGCCCGCTGCCTGGTCCACGAGTGGAAGGGCGCCCCGGAGGACGTGCGCGCCGATTGCGAGCGGGACGGCCGGGCCGAGGCCCTGCGGCTGCTTGCGGGCCTGCCGGAGCTTCTGGACGTCCTGGAGGGCGACGTGCGCGCCGCCTACGAGGGCGATCCGGCGGCGACGGGCTTCGACGAGGTCATCTTCTGCTATCCCGGCTTCCGTGCCGTGCTGATCCACCGCATCGCCCACCGCCTGCACGTGCAGGGCGTGCCCTGGCTGCCGCGCATCATGACCGAGTACGCGCACCGCATCACGGGCATCGACATCCACCCGGGCGCGGAGATCGGCAGGCGGTTCTTCATCGACCACGGCACGGGGGTCGTCGTCGGCGAAACGACCGTCATCGGTGCGAACGTGCGCATGTACCAGGGGGTCACGCTGGGCGGCTTCCGCTTCCTGAAGGAGGAGGACGGTTCGATCCGGCGGGGCTACAAGCGGCATCCGACCATCGAAGACGACGTCATCATCTACTCGAACGCCAGCGTCCTGGGGCCCATTACGGTGGGGCAGGGCTCGGTGATCGGGGCGAACGTCATCCTCACCGAGTCGGTGCCGCCCGGCACCCAGGTGACCATCGAGCCCCCGCGCCAGCGCTTCCGCCAGCGGCAGCAGTAGGGCAGGCTCGTTCTCTCAACTGCGAGGGCATTCGGGATGAAGGAATCGTTGCGAACGGGGCTTTCGTTCGGGCTGACCTCGGCGGTGATCACCACGCTGGGGCTGATGGTCGGGCTGCACTCGGGCACGCACTCTCAGGCCGTCGTCCTCGGCGGCATCCTCACCATTGCCATCGCCGACGCCTTTTCCGACGCACTGGGCATCCACGTGTCGGAGGAGGCGGAGAACGTGCACACGGTGCGGCAGATCTGGGTGGCTACGATCGCGACGTTCCTGGCGAAGTTCATCTTCTCCTCGACGTTCATCCTGCCGGTGCTTCTCCTCCCGCTGGGCACCGCCATCCTTGTCAGCCTCGGCTGGGGATTCCTGATCCTGACGGTGCTGAGCCATGCCCTGGCGCGGTCGCAGGGCGAGGCCCCCTGGAAGATCATCGGCGAGCACGTCGGCGTCGCCGCCGTCGTGATCGCCGCCACGCACTGGGTCGGCGACCTGGTGGCGCGAATCGCGGCCTGAGGGTACGGGCGCGATCCACGGAGTGGCGTAGCGCCGGCGTCCCGCCGGCAGTGCCGGACGCATCCTGCGTCCGGGACGTTGTGACAGAGAGGCACGCGTGCAAGCTCCAACGAAGGGGGCGGGCAAGATGCCCACCCCACAGCCGGCGAGACGCCGGCGCTACGTTCCGCGCGGCGC
>JAAYEJ010000075.1 GCA_012728835.1 Candidatus Brocadiaceae bacterium
CCGGGCAACCGAGCAGAAGGCTTGAAATCCGGGAGGGAAAACGCTCCAATGTCAGTCAACTACCATACATAAACGGGCTGGTTTTGAAGTGACCACCCGTGGCCGGTTTTGAAGTGACCGGTGACACCCTGCGGGCGCGCGGCTGCGTTGCATGCGGCCGGTGGCCGTCGGGCGTCGGGCGTGGTACAGTCGGGGGTGTGCTCGATCCCAGGCACTTGCGTGGGTGGTGGGGGGGAGGAGATGGTGGCTTCCGATGGTCAGGGCGCACGGGACCTGCATGAGGCCGGCGGGGTTGCCAGGGACTGGTCCGCATACGTGGAGACGCGCTACGGGGTGCGGGTGTCGTGGCGCCAGTGCCCTGTGCCGTTGGACAGACTGATCGCCACGCAACCCGAGATCGAGCTATTGAAGTACCGGCTCGTCCGCGACGAGGGCTTTCGGATCGAGGAGCCGATCGTGGTGTACAAGGGCCGGGCGGGCCCCTATTACGTGGTCGACGGCCACACGCGGGCCAGGGTGAGGTGGGATGCCGGGTGCACGACCGTCGAGGCCATCCTGCTGGACTGCCCGGAGGAGGCGGTGGAGCTGGATCTGGCGAGCGCGGCGTGTCGGAGCGGTGCCGGCGATTCCCGTCGCATCGGCGACGTGCCGATCATCGACAGGCTGGGCGAGGGCACTGCGGCATGGACGCGGAGGCGGCGCGAGCTGCTGCGGAAGCGCGGCTGAGGCCGGAGCGCCGGCGGCTCAGAGGATGTGTTTGGCGATGCGGCGGCCGACCTCGGTGATGCTGTCGGCCTGGGCGATGGCGGAGAGGCCGCGGCCGGTCAGCAGCATGGCGTCGTCATAGGTGTGCATGCCGCTGCGGGGGCCCTTTTCGAACAGGTGGCCGGTGCCGAGTTTCGCTTTCAGGTCGAAGCCGTTGCAGGGGTCGATGACGATGTCGGGCGCGCGGTCGACGTGGCGGCCCTGGAAGACCTCCTCGCTCTTCATGACCTGCCTGCAGACCACCTCGCCCGTTTCCGGGTGCTTGATGGCGCGGAGCTTGTCCATGATCTCCGTGCGGAGGGGGCGGTATTCGTTGTCGGTGACGACGCCGATGTCCCAGCGTCCCTGGCGCAGGATGTGGATGCGGCCGGGCACGAGGGAGAGGGCGCGCGAGCCCGGGCGCACGGCCTGGTAGCCCTTCTCTGGGGCGTTCTCGTAGTCCAGGTAGCCCTCGCGCTTGAGCCAGCGGTTGATCTGGACTTCCCAGCGCAGGTTGCAGAAGCCGTGGTCGCTGCAGATGAGCAGGTTCTCGTCGCCGACGAGCTTGACGACCTTGCCGAGGAAGTCGTCGAGCTTCTTGTAGAAGTCGTAGAAGAAGGCGGCGTCCGGCCCGCCGGGTTCGTCCTGGGCATGCCAGAGGAAGTGGTGGAGGCGGTCGGTGTCCATCACGTGCAGGAAGAACAGGTCCCAGCCTTCGTCCTGCTGCAGGAGGTTCAGGGCGGTGTTCCGGCGCGCTTCGGCGACCCGCTTGAGGTCTTCCTTGAAGCGTTCGGGCGACTGGGCGGCGACGGTGGGGTCGACGTCGATCTCGTACTTCATTCCCTGCAACTGGCTCAGGACGCCGGGGTTCGAGCAGGCGCGCTCGTCGAGCGTGGGTGCCAGGAATCCGCTGACCAGGAAGCCCTTGAGCTTTGGGGCGGGGTACGTCTGCGGGACGCTCAATGCGGCGAACCGCTTGCCGGCGTCCTCCAGGCGTTGCCAGAGGGTCTTGCACTTCAGGTCGTCGTAGGACGGGATGTACATGTCGAGGTTCGGCCGCAGCTCGACGAACCCGTAGATGTCGAACGCGCCGGGGTTCTCGCCGGTCTGAAAGGCGGACCATGCCACGTTGCTGACGGTGGGGAAGACGCTCTTGATGCGTTTGAGCGTGCCGCGCTCGGCCAGTCTGTGCAGGTTGGGCATGATGCCGTCGTAGGTGAGCTTCTCGGCCAGCGAGTAGGGGAAGCCGTCCAGGCCGATGCCGACGAGCTTCCGGGTCTTGCCGAAGCCGAAGATCATGGTCATGCCTTTCGAGAGACGGCGTTCGTCAGCCGTCCGTGTGAGTGACGATGCCGCCGGCGACGACGTTGCGGCCCTTGACGAGGACGAACCGCCCGAGTTCCGGCACGTTGTAGAAGGACTCGACCACGACGGGGGAATCGGTTTCGATGACCATCTCGCCCACCTCGGTCTCGCAGAGGCGGCGCTCGTCGGTCGGCAGGTGGGCCAGGTTGCCGCTGTCGACGCGTTCGGCCAGTTCGACCAGGCGGCAGGGCGTCTCCTGCGTGGCGCACCGGAGGGCGAGGTCCTGCGCGCCGTCGTCCATCTGGAGCGGCTCGGGGGCCAGCCAGAACACGCTGGCGCGCAGCCGTCGCGTCATCCCGGCCTGGTCGTCTTCCGGACAGCCGACCTGGCCGCGTTCGGGGGCCTTGCCGTCCAGGCGAAGCGCGACGCACTCTCCCGCCACGGCCTCCGCCATGTCCGGACGCATGAACTGGAGGACCTCCCGGACCGTCCGCACGTCGCCGCCGGGCAGGAACCGGATCTTCCGGTCCTTGTGCAGGCGGCCGCTCTCGACGCGGCCGACGGCCACCCGCTCGCCCTCGTGCTCGTAGACGTCCTGGACAGGGAAGCGCAGCGGCTTGCGCGTGGCCGGCGGGATCTTGCGGAACCGGTCGAGCGCCTCCACCAGCGTGGGGCCTTCGTACCACGGCATGCGCTCGGAGCGCGTGGCAACGTTGTCTCCCACGTGCGCGCTGAGCGGCACCTCCATGGTGGCCCGGACGCCGAGGCGTTCGAGCCAGTCGTTCATGTCGCGGCGCACGCTCTCGAACCGCTCGCGGTCGTAGTCGACCAGGTCCATCTTGTTGTAGGCGACGGTGACCTGTTCGAGGCCGAGCAGGCGGATGACATAGGCATGGCGCTTTGTCTGTTCCTGCACGCCTTCGGCGACGCTGCAGAGGAGCACGGCGGCCTCGGCCTGCGAGGCGCCCGTGATCATGTTCTTGATGAACTCCTTGTGGCCCGGCGCGTCGATGATGACGTAGTCGCGCGCGGCGGTCGAGAAGAACGTCTGGGCGGTGTCGATCGTGATGCCGCGCTCGCGCTCCTCGTGCAGGTGGTCCATGATGAAGCCGTACTCGAGCCGCTTGCCCTCGGCGCGTGCGGCGGCCTCGATCTCCTGGATCTTGCCCTCGGGGAGCGATCCGGTGTCGTAGAGCAGGCGGCCGATGAGCGTTGACTTCCCGTGGTCAATGTGCCCGACCATCACGAACGACAGACTTTCTTCGGCCATCGGGGTCCTCACATGTAGCCCAGGGAGCGGAGTTTCTGCATCGTATAGGCGTCTTCTTTGTCCTGCGCGCGGCCGGAGCGTTCGGCGACGGTGGTGGTCTCCAGTTCGTGGATGATCTCGGCCACGCTGGTTGCCTCGGATTCCACGGGGCTGCAGCAGGTCTCGCAGCCCAGGCTGCGGTAGCGCTTGCCGTCGCGCGCGAAGTAGAGGGGGTTGACCGGCAGCCCCTCGCGCTGGACGTAGCGCCAGATGTCGATCTCGCGCCAGTGCAGGAGGGGGTGGACGCGGATGTGCGTCTCCTCGTCGGCCTGGCTCGTGTACTGGTCCCAGAGTTCGGGCGGCTGGTTCTCGTAGTCCCACTGGAAGCGCCGGTCGCGCGGGGAGAAATAGCGCTCCTTGGCGCGGATGCCGTGCTCGTCGCGTCGGATGCCCAGCAGCAGGCCCTCGAAGCCGTGCTCGTGGATGCAGTCCTTCAGGGCCTGCGTCTTCAGGGCCGTGCAGCAGTAGAGCTTCCGCTCGGCGGCGGGGACGTGGTCGGGTGCGTAGTCGGGCCCGACGCCTTCCGCAATGGCCTTCTCGTTGCGGGCGACGATCAGCTCCAGTCCCCAGTCCCGGACGCACTGATCGCGGAACGCATACATGAGCTTGAACTTGCGCCCCGTGTCGACGTGGATGACCGGGAAGGGGATCCTGCCCAGGAAGGCCTTGCGGCAGAGCCACACCAGGGCCGTCGAGTCCTTGCCGACCGACCAGAGCGCGGCCATCCTGCCGAACTGGTGGTAGGACTCGCGGATGATGTAGACGCTGCGGTTCTCCAGTTCGTCCAGATGATCCATTGTGCGTGTGTCCTTGTTCGCGGCGGGCGGCGCACGGCCGAACGGCCGTGCCGACTCGGCGGGCCAGAGCGGAGTGCTGCACTTATGATAATGCGCCGGCACCGGCCGGTGCAACTGGCACCGGCGCGTGCAACTGGCACCGGCGCGTGCAACTGGCACGGGCCCGTGCGGCGCGCACCGGGCTGTCGCACGGGGGGCGGGGTTGCGATATACTGGCGCGCGACGGGCGGTATCGGCGGGAACAAATCGGCTTCCCGCAGGTCTAACCGAGTGCGGAGACCATGGGCACAGAGGTCCCCTCCAGCGAGGCGCGCCTGATCGGCAGAGCGCGCCGTGGAGACGTTCAGGCGTTCGGCCGACTGGTCGAGCTGAACAAGGACTACATCTTCAATGCCGTGTTTCATTTGCTTGGGAATGCCGTCGACGCCGAGGACATCTCCCAGGAGGTGTTTCTGAGGGCCTTTCGGCATCTGAACGACTTCGAGGGCCGCGCCCGGTTCCGCACCTGGCTCTACGGCATCATGCTCAACGCCGTCCGCAGCTTCTGGCGGCGCCGGACGCTCAGAGGTACGGTGAGCCTGGACGGCGGAGGCGAAGGCGCGCCGCTCCCGGACCCGCCGGGGCCGACGGACGGGCCGGACGCGGCGGCCGATCGGCGCGAGCGTGTGGAGGCCGTGCGGGCGGCCATCGGGGCGCTCGACGAGGAGTCGCGCGAGATCGTGGTGCTGCGCGATATCAAAGGGCTGGCGTACGAGGAACTGGCGGAGGTGCTGCGGATCCCCGTCGGGACGGTCAAGAGCCGCCTGCATCGGGCGCGGACGGCGCTCCGAAAGGCGCTCGAGCCCCTGTATGGCGCCGAACAGAAGGACGGGCCGGACGATGGCTGATTGCCGAGTACACCGGGAGAGGTTCTCCGAGTACATCGACGACGTGCTGGACGTGCAGGGGCGCCGTGCGCTGGAAGAGCACCTGGCCGGCTGCGCGGCCTGTCGCCGGGAGCTGGACGTGTGGCGGCGGTTGCTGTCGGATGTGGCGGATCTGCCGGTGCCGCCGACCCCCGCCGGTCTCACGCGGCGCGTGCTGGATCGGGTCGAGGACGCGGCGGGCGACCCCCGCCGGCGGCTCGTACGCGTGTTCCGGCAGCGCGTCGGGCCGGTCGCGGCGATGATCGCGGCGGTGGTCGGGCTGACGTTCGCCGTCAACCGCGCCGGAGAGGTCGAGGTGCCCGTGGCGCCGCACCTGGCGCTGATGCGACCGTACGAGGCCAAGAGCGAGTTGACGGACCTGCTGGCGGCGGAAGCCCTGCAGATGGATGATGCTGTGGCCGGAGGCACGCTGCGCCGTGCCGTGCCCAGCGCGACGAGCGCGGTCCGGGTGGCGGACCATGCGGGAGCGGTGACGATGGCGGCGCAGGAGCACGCCGACGGCGTTGGGCCGGAGCGCGACGGCGTCGGGGGGAGGCCGTCGCTGGGCGGAGACGTCGCCGACACGGACGTTCGCGTCAGACCCCGGGCCGCGAGTGCCCCGACGGCGCCGCCGGCCATGCGCCAGTTCTTCAACCAGTTGCCGGGGCCGGAGGCGGTCCCCGCCGGCGCGCCCGTGCAGCAGGTTCTGACCCTGATGGCGGAGGACCAGGCGGTGCTGGCCAGCCGGGTGGTCGCGGTGGCCAACGACAACGGACTGCAGGCCTGGCTGGCCCTGGAGGAGGACGAAGGGGGGGGGGCCATGGATCTCTACATGAGTGTGCCGCCCGAGCGCTACCGGGCGCTCCTGCGACAGCTCCAGAGGCTGGCGCTCCCACAGCATCAGACGCTGATGACCGGCGAGGAGCACGGGTCGTCCTTCTTCGGCGACGAGGGCCGCCGGCCCGAGCCCGTTGCGCGGGGCCGGGCGCCAGGCGGGCGCGGCGGCGGTCTTGACGCGGACGCCCGGGCCGCCGGCCGCGGGGTGCTGGACGCGGTGAAGGAGGAGGAGCAGATGACCGTGGCCGCCGAGGCGGTCAAAGAGGCACGTGCCCGGGCCGAACCTGCAGGCGCACTGAACCTGATGGTGCGCGTGGTGCGGCCGGCAGAGGAGTAGGCGGCTACGGCTCCCGGCGCCGCACGAGCCAGCCCAGCAGGCAGCCGGGCGCCTCATGCGGCTCGGGGCTGCCGATCACCTGCTGTTGGCGCCGGCGCGCCAGCATGTCGGCCACCAGGCCTTCCACGTCTGCGTTGCGTTCCCACGCCTCGGGGTAGTCTTCGCGCAGGGCGAGGACCTCCTCCGCCTCGGCCAGGAGCCGGCCGGCCTTGCCCTCGCCGCGTTCCAGGTGCGCGGCCAGGCGGGTGCGGAGGTCGGCCAGGTGGAGTTCGAACTCGTCGGGAGTGAGCGGTGCGGGGGCCACGTTCAGTCGTCCTCGCCGGGCAGGAAGTCCGTCTTCCTGCGGGCCGGCGTGAGAGGTTCGAAGAGTTCCGTCGAGTGGATGCCCGTGGTCAGGTCGATGCTGAGCAGTCGTTTGCGGAGGTACTCGCTTCCGACGACGAGCGCGCGGACGCCGTTGACGCGGACCTGCTCGGGCGCGTGCCGGTGGCCACAGAAGACGTAGCGGAGCTTGGGGAAGCCCTTGAGGAGTTCGCCGAGGCGTTCGGAGCCGAGGAAGGCGCGGCAGAACTCATAGGCGGTGCTGGACGGGCCGTGCATGAGGCTGCGGAAGGGCAGGGCGTGCAGCACGGCGAGGACGGTGTCCACCTCCGGCTCGACGGAGCGGTAGGCGGCGTCCATCGAGCGGACGCACTGGTCTGTGAACTCCTCGTCGGTCAGCTTCCAGGTGATGAAGCGGCCGTCGTTCCAGGTGCAGACGCCGGGGAGGCGTTTGCGTCGGTACTGCTCGAGCGGGATGCTCAGGTCGGGGCTGCGGAACGTGTAGTCGTACCATCCGATGCTTCCGATGATGCCCACGCCTCCCATGCGGACGGGGCCCGTGTCGAGCATGTGGAAGCCGCGCTCGGCGGCAAGGGCGGGGAGCACCTCGCGGTACTTCGTCTCGCTGTTCGCGCCCGTCACCCACAGGTCGTGGTTTCCGGGCACCAGGAGCTTTGTGCCGGGGAAATCGGCGAACAGCTCAAGACATGCGGCGAAGTTGTCACGGCCGACATCGGCCACGTCGCCGGCGATGGCGAAGGCGTCGGCGTCCGAGGTGCAGACGTACTCGGCGAGCTGGTGCGTGCAGTTGTCGCCGGCCGGGTAGAGGCCGAAGTGGAGGTCCGAGGTGACCAGCAGCCGTTGGGGGTCGCGGTCCATGTGCCCGTCCCGTGATCTGGAAGTCCGTTGAAGGAGCTTTCTTATACTTCCACAACGGGCGGCTGAGGTCCGCGGGGCCCGTGCGTGCCGGGGGGCCGGCCCGCGTCGGCCTTGCCGAAGACAAGGGCCGCCGCACCGATGACACCGGCCTGATCGCCCAGCGTGCCGGGCACGATGCGGACGGCCCGGCGGTTGACGGCGTTCGTGTACTTGGCGGCCTGATGGAGCATGGTCTCGCAGAACAGGTCCCAGGCTGCGGCCATTGAGCCGCCCAGCACGACCAGGTCGGGATCCAGGGCGTTGCACATCCACGCGATGGGCACGGCGAGGTCGGCGCCGAACTCTCGCCATGCCTCACGTGCGTCCGGGTCGCCTTCGCGGGCCAGCGCGGCCACCTGCTGCGCCGTGGCGACGCGCTCGGTCAGCTTCCTGTAGTTGCGGGCCAGTCCACGGCCCGACACCTTCTCCTCGATCTGGTCGCCCTGGTAGGGGGAGGCCCAGACCTCGGCGGCGGCGCCGCGGGGGCCATCGAAGAGCCGGCCGTCGAGCACGAGGAACCCGCCCAGCCCGGTGCCCAGCGTAAAGCCGCAGCAGACGCGCGCCCCGGCGCCCGCGCCGTAGAGCGCCTCGGCCAGGCCGAAGCAGTTCGCGTCGTTGTTGAGCACCACGGGCCGGCCGATCGCCTCGCTGAGCCGGGCGACGATGGGGAACCCGTGGAGAGTCAGGAGGTTGTTGGTCTCCAGGATGACCCCCGCATCCATGTCGAGCGGGGCGGGCGAGCCCAGGCCGACGCCCTCCAGATCGTCGGGCCGGAGGCCGGCCAGGGCGAGGGCCTGCCGGACGGCGTCGGCCATGTCCGCCAGGATGGCCTCCGCCTCGCGCTCGGGCCCGGTGGGCACGCGCAGGTGGGCCAGCAAGCGGCCGCCGGCGGTGACGATTCCGACGCCGATCTTGGTGCCGCCCAGGTCGACGCCGGCGGCGAGGGGCTCACTCACGGACGGGGTCCTCCAGGAGTTCGGCGACGTAGGGCAGGTGCCGCCATCGGTTGGCGTGGTCCAGGCCGTAGCCGACGACGAAGGTGTCGGGGATCTCCTGCCCCACGTAGTCGGGCGGCGGCCCCACGGCGTCGCGGCGGGCCTTGCGCAGGAGCACGCAGGTCCTCAGGGAGGCCGGGCCGAGGGCCCAGAGGCCGCTGCGCAGCACCTCCAGCGTCCGGCCGCTGTTGAGCACGCAGTCGAGCAGGAGCACGTTGCGACCGGCGACCGGCAGGGCCTCCAGGTCGTCGAGCACGCGCACCGGTTCGTGGCGGTCGGCGCCCGCGGCCCTCTTGGTCTCGACCAGTTCCACCTCAATGGGCATCGGCAGGCGGCGGATCACGTCGGCGAGGAAGACGAGCGAGCCCTTCAGGACCCCGACCACGACGAGGGTCTCGGTGGCGGGCACGTCCCTGGTGATGGCCGACGCCAGCACGTCGACGTGCCGGGCGAGAGCGGCCTCGCTGACCAGGACGCGCAGCCTCTCCTGCCTTGCCGGGCGGCCGTCCTCGGCCATGGCGTCTCCCTCTGACACGGAGGTCTCCAACGTGTCCTCCGAGGGTTCCACAGGGGCTCGTGAGGACGCAAGCACACGGGCATCGGCCGGAGAGGGGCGGGCGGGCGTCACATCCAGGCGGCCGTCTCGTCCGGCTCCTCGACGAAGGGATTCGCCTCGTACGTGATCAGGGCCGACCATTCCTCTGTGGGGCTGCCGGGGATGAACTTGATGTCGAGTATCTTGGACCCGTTCAGGCTGGCCAGCTTGCGGTTGACCGACGAGACGAGGCTCTCCTGGTCGCCGGCGCCGACGCTCAGCACGCGGGTCTTGTGCCGGTGACGGCCCTGACTGAGCTGGGCGAGCTGTTGAATAAGCCCCTGTATGAGGTACAAGCGAGTCAGATACTTGTCGCGCAACTCGTGGACGAGCGGGGAGTACGAATAGGGATCGAACGCGGACTCCAGCTCCTGGCCGTGGTTCTGGAGTTCTTCGGCCAACTCCTGGCGCAGACGGGCCTGGATCCTGGCCAACGACCGGGCGAGCTCTCCTGCCTCCTGGTTCATCGCACACCTGTAGAGCTCTGAAGGGGGCTGGGAATCGACTGACCTTCATTATAGACCGCGGGCCGGAGCCTGTCAACGAATCGACCCCACCCGGCGGTCCCGGCCACCTCCTGCGGCGGTCGACCGCTCAGTCGGCGATATCGTAGAACCTGCGCAGCCGGGCGTCGATCTCCGGCGTGAGCGCGTCGCCGTAGGCGGCCACCACCGCATTGTAGCTCTCGTGCAGGGACCAGCGGCTCTCACCCGGCCTGTGGAGCTGCCATTCCGCCGCCCAGAGGACGGCGCCGTCGACACTGAGGACGTTCCTCCCGTCCTCCAGCACGCCCGCGCGGGTGTAGGCCAGGATCACGTCGAACGGCACGTTGGGCGGCAGCGCGCCGACGAACTCGTAGCTCGTCCTGTAGCGCCCGTCGCCGATCGGCCGGGGGGCGGCGTCCTCCGGACTGACGAGCGCGGGCTCGTTGAGGTAGCCGCCGTCCACGAGCGCCGCCAGCGAGTCGGGATACCGGTCGTCGTGGTCCTGCCGGTGCACCGCCAGGGCCACGGCGATCTGGCGCAGGTTGTTTCTGTCTACGGTCTTCCGGGCCTGCGCGCGGCTGCTACTTACCGCCGAACCGAGCCTCCCGAGAAGCACGCCGGAGTACAGGCGCGGCATCTCCCGGTAGAGCTGCCGTGCATCGACGTCGGCCTGCACGCTCAGGTGGAGGTCCGCACCGTCGCGGGCGAGAATCACGCCGATCCTCGTGCCCGAGACGGCCTCGGGGTAGCTCAACATCAGGCGGCCCAGGTCCGCCCGCAGCAGCAGGGCCAGCGGGCGGCCGGCAACCTCCCCGGCCAGCGAGTTGCGCGTTTCCGAACCGCGCCAGGTCAGGTGGCGGACGACGTTCTCCTCGCTGCCGGACACCACCAGCACGCCGTCCTCGATGCAGAGGGAGGCGGGCAGTCCCGGCAGGCTCATCAGCGTGTACCCGTCGCGCAGGACGGTGGAGAGCGCGGTGCCCGTGGCGTTCAGGGCGAACTGATCGAGCGCCGCCCGGAAGCCGGCGGCGTCGCGGAGCGGCAGGACGGCGGTCCAGTCCGCGCGCCCGATCATGGGGTGGTCGGCACCGGCGCCCAGCGACACGACCAAGCCGGACCCCAGCGTGGCCGCGAAGTCGTTCAGCGACCGTCCGAGGTTTTCCTCGACCTCTGCGAACGGGTCCTGCCCCGTGCCATGCCCCGCCAGGGCGTCGACCTGGGTGACCAGATTGCGGAGGATTGTTGCGAACGCCTCCGCGTCTCCCCAGTGGAGGGCCAGGCTCAGCGCGGCGTCCGCAGGCGCCTCGGCCGCCGCCTGCATGGGCGAGGTCGGGAGAAGCTGCAGCAGCGTCGCGCCTTCGTCCGAGAAGCTCAGCGTCAGCCGCAGGGCCTCCGTCGCGGACGGCCGGGCCAGCAGGTAGCGCGCCCTGTCCAGACCCGAGAGCCACGTGAAGGCGTCGAAGCCGTCCCGAGCCCGGTCCGGCATGTCTTCGCGCAGGGCGTCGAGCAGCGCCGGGACGGCGGCGTAGGCCAGCAGCGAGGCGTCCGGGGCCTTCCGGCGGGCGTCCATGTACGAGGCGTCGCGGGCCAGCGAGTCCTCCGGGTAGTGCGGGACGTGCCTCAGGGCCTCCTGCGAGCCGAACAGAAGGAGATCCGCACGGGCTCTGCACGGGATCTCCAGGTCGGGCAGATGGGCCAAGCCGTTCGCGTCTCGGGTCAGCCCCCCGAGGAGGCGGTCGGGCCAGGCGGCGTCCGCGAAGCCCACCAAGACCAGCACGCCGCCCTTGGTGACGGCCAGCCCCAGCCCCGTCACGTGCGGCGCCGCCCGGGAGACCGTTCCCGGCGGCAGGGACAGCACGTGATCCATGTGGCCGAAGGGATCGGTCAGTTGCGGCTGCACGAGGGCGGCCACCGGCGGGAGCGAGGCCATGGACAGCAGGGCCTGCGCGGGCTCCTCTCCCATCTCCGCGTAGACCATCACGTCGGCCGGCACCGCTTCGGCAATCTCCGCTGAGCGGGCATCGCGAACCGCCGCTACGGACAGCAACGCCATCGCCATCATCACGTGCACGAAACGGTTCATCGCACCCTCCGGGGTCTACAGGCTGCCGCACACCCTCTCTGGCCTTCGTCGGGCCACAATCGAGATTACCGGCGGCGGCGACTCGTGTCAAGCCGGTTCCTGCGCGGACGCACGGCCCGCGCGGGCCGCGAACCGTCGGGCGCGGAGGGCAAACGCGTCGGCCACCGTCTGCCCGCATTGGGAGGCGACGTAGGCGGCGATCTGCGCCCAGGATTCGCCCGGCGGCAGGCCGGGCCGGGCCTGCAGGGCCGTCGGGTCCTGAACGGCCAGCCCGCAGGAGCGCAGGGCGGCGACGGGGTCCTGCGTGCGGGCGATGGTGCCGGGCGTGCAGCGCCGGAACCGCAGCCCGAACGAGTGCAGCAGCACGACGAGCGCGCGCAGGTCGTCCAGGCGCCGGGCGACGGTGAGGGTGTCCTGCAGTTCGGCCTCCAGGGGGGTGCCCGCCGCAGGCTCCAGGGCCATTGCGCCGGGCCGGCGGCGCGTCTCCGGGACGATGCCCAGGACGCGGCGGCAGGGCAGCCGGAACCGCTCGGCGATGCAGGCGGCCGCCCACGCGGTGACGGCGTGAGGGGTGTCTACGGCGGGTGCGTCCGGTGGGGCGGCGGCCAGGATCCGGGCCGCCGTCTCCGCGTCGGACCGCAGCACATACGCCGTGCGGCCGTCGGGCAGTCTCCGGCGCACGAGCAGCCGCCCGGCCGTCAGTGCGTGCCGCACCGTGCGCCGGGCGAAGCGGGCTCTGTCGGCGCGCACCTGCTGCAGCAGCCACCGTGCGACCGCGCGGCGGCGCTCCGCCGGCCAGCCGATCGCGTCTGCGTAGGCGTCGTAGAACCGACGGACTTCGCGAAGCGGCAGGCCCGACCGGACCAGGTCGCTGGTCGCGTGCCGGAGGTCCGTGCAGTCGACGTCGCGATCGGGCGGCAGGTCGAATTCGGCCGTCAGCCAGTCCAGCACGCACAGTCGCCGCGTCCCCCCCGATCCCGCGAGCATGAGGTTGCGCGCGCCCAGGTCGCCGTGCCGCACGCCGGCGGGCCCGAGCCGGGCGATCAGCGCGGCGTATTCCTGCAGTATCTGCTCCCGCTCCTCTGCGGTCGGCGCCCGGGCGTCGTCCCGGTTCCTCAGGTCGAGCACTTCGCCGAGGGCGCGGGCGTCTTTCAGGCAGACGAAGGCGATCACCTGGCCCCTGAGGATGCCGAGGCGGCGCCGTTCGACGGCGAACAGGGGGCGGGGCGCGGGCAGGCCGGCGTCCAGGGCCCGCACGGTGTTGTCGAACTCGCGCCGCACGCACGTGTCGCCGCGCAGCGCCCGGCACGCTTCGCGCGTGCCGATGCGGAGATACTGCTTCCAGACCTGCCCCAGCAGGTCCAGGAGGATGGTCCGGCGGGTGTTGCCCCGGGCTAGGCGGACGGCGCCCGGCACCCGGCCCGTCGCGTGCAGTTCGGCCAGCGCGGCGGCCTGCTCCGGGCCGATGGTGCCGCGCACGAGGCGGTATCCTCGGGGCAGCCCGGGGTCTTCCATCGCCGTGTGCCTCCCGTTTCAGCGGTCGCCGGGGTCCGTTCCGTCCGGGACGGCGGCCAGAGCGGCCGCCGCCGCCAGGGCGGCCGCGTCGTCGCCGGAGAGCACGTGGACGTAGCGTGTCGCGGGCCCCTTGACGTAGCGCCCTCCGCCGGGCGTCTCGCGGCCGATCAGGATCCGCTTGCCTTCCGTTCTGGATTCCCGCAGGGTGATGGTCAGGAACGGGGCGTCGAATCCGTACAGGTCCGGCGCCCGGTCGGCGTAATCCGCCAGGCTCGCGGCCCGCAGGTCGCGGAGCCGCGCGGCGGCCTGCCGGACGGCGTCGGCGAGCGCCGCATCCAGCGCGGCGCCCTCGGCGTCGGTCCAGGACTCCGTCGCCTCGTCGTAGGCGAACGACTGCGCGCGGCCGCCGCGTTCGAAGGTCAGCCCGGTCAGGTCCGGCGCGCGGCAGACGTCCAGCGAGGCCAGGTCGGCGCCCAGATGGTCCACGACGGCCGGGGGCAGCACGACGAGCCGTTCGTCGCCGTCCAGTCGGGCGAAGCGCCCGACGGCCGGTTCGCCGGTCTCCGCACCGACGCGCAGGGTGTGCACGCGCAGGGCGGGCGACGCCTCGGATGCCGGAGGAGCGTCTTCGTAGCTGACCTCCAGGACGATGTCCGGCGTGTCCAGGCCGCAGGCGGCCGGGTCGTCGATCTCTTCGGCGGCGACAGCGGCGGCCTTCAGCGGCGCCAGGTCGCCCAGGATGGCCTGCACGGCATAGCGGTCGGCCGGGCCCTGGACCGGGCGGACGAGCGACCACGCCGCCTCGTCCGGCCGCCAGACGGCCTCGAGCCGCCCGGTGCCCCGCTGCAGGACGATGCGGCGGGCGGCCGAGCGGGGTTCGTTCAGGAGCAGACGGTCCAGGAAGGCGGGCCGGCCGCGGGTCAGCGCGGCGTAGTAGTCGCCGCCGGGCACGGCCAGCACCGCCGGGTAGCCGTGCCGGCGGACATAGGCCCGTCCGTCCTCGGCGGCGCCGAACGAGAGCGCCGCCAGGTCCGCCCCGCCGGCGTCTTGAAGCGTCACGGTCACGGCGTCCGCCTCGGCCAGGCCGTAGGGCGACACGTCGGCCGGGTCGTCGGCCGCGAACTCGTCCACCTCCAGCGTCTTGAGCTCGTCCAGCAGGGCGTCCACCGCCTCATCGTCGGCATCGGCGGGGCGCTCGCCGGCGATCCGCCATGCGTCCGCGTCCTTCGCCAGCCGCAGGTCGCCGGCCGGGCCGGAGACGACGATCTGCCGGACGCGGTCCGACGGGAACTCGGCCAGGGAGCGTTCCCGCAGGCCGGCGGGGTCCTTGTCCAGGGCGTCCAGAAGCGAGGCCGGCACGCGCACGACGGACGGCTCGCCCTGCGCCAGTGCGTAGCATTCGTCTGCGTCGCCCCCGGAGGGGCGGGCGAAAAGCACGGTGTACGAGGCGTCCCGGCCGGTCAGGGTCACGGTCAGCGCGGGCTCATCCAGGCCGTAGTCGGTGGCCCGGGTGGGGTCGTCGCTGAGGAAGTCGTCGTCGGCCAGCCGGTGGTCGCAGATCCGGTCGGCCAGGGCCTCGACGGCCGCGCGGTCGGCCAGGTCGCGCACGGGCGCCACCAGTTCCCATCGGTCCTCGACCTTCCGGCACTCGATCCGCACCGGCGGCCCATCGCCGCGCGGCGCCGCCGAGATCGAGACGCTGCGCAGGTCGAACGCGCTGAGGCGCGGGGCCAGCACCTTGCTGCGCAGGCCCGGGACGGTCACGTCCGTTGCGTCGGCGACCTCCTTCGCCACGGCGAAGACGGCGTCCTCGCCGGCGACGGCCACGAAGGTCGTCTCGCCCACGCCCGCGGGTTTGCCGACGTGCAGGGTCCAGGCCGGGGGACCGTTCTCGGCGATCCTGACCGCGACGGTCCGCGCGGGCGTGTCCAGTCCGTAGCCGGTCCGGTCGAGCGGCCGGCCGGGCTCAGGATAGGCGGCGGAGGCCTTCTCGGCGGCCCCCAGTTTGTCGAGAAGGGCCTCGACCTGGCGGCCGTCGGCGCGCACGTCCAGCGGCTCGACGATGCGCCACTCGCGGGACGATCGGCGGCGGCAGACGATGCGCCCGCCCGGGCTCTCGATCACGAGTTCACGCACGGCCGAGGTCTGGAAGCCGGGCAGCAGCTTCCGGCGCTCGCGCAGGGCCTCGACCGACGTCGGCCTCTTCGACAGCGAGTGGGCGACGAGCCCGGCCACGACGACGGCGATGAGCAGAAGGAGTGTGGACTTGTGCTTCATGGCTCCGTCCGGTCCGAAGGGTCAACGTCGCTTCCGGCGCACGATCCAGACGCTGATTCCCACCGCGATGATGGCCGCCGGCAGGATCGCGATGAAGAAGTAGCGTCCCGCCCTCATCTGGGCGGCCGTCAGGGTGGCCTGCGACATGTCGAACGTCTTGGGCGGGATGCCCAGCATGTGCAGCTTGCCGCCCATCCAGTTGAGGGCGTTCATCAGGAAGTAGCGGTGCGCGGGGTTCTGCTCGAGGGCGGCGTCGGTGAACGAGAGCGAACTGCCGATCACCAGAAGCCGGGGGCCGGGTGCGGGCTCCAGTTGCGGCATCATCGGATGCGACGGGGGTTCCCGGGGCGCCACCAGGGCGGCGACCGTCAGGGGGGGCGGGACGTCGCGCGCGGCATCGTATTCGGCCGGCTCGCGCGAGTCCGGTCGGTAGTCCGTCTCGCCCCAGCTCCCGGCGCCCGTCAGCAGCCGGATCGGCGTGCCCGAACCCGGCCGGTCGGGCTCGCCCACCTCGATGGGGCAGGCGTAGACCGGCGAGAAGTTGTACTGCTCCAGTCCGGCGGTGATCGGGTGCTTGCCCAGGCCCTGTGCGGTCACCAGCACCTCCCTCTGCTGGAAGGTGCCCAGCGGGGTGTCATACTTCGTGATGCCCACGGCGTCCGTGCGGGCGTGCAGGCCGTAGGGGCCGATCAGCTCGTTGATGTTGCTCTCTCCGATGCTGACGGCCACGGGGTCGACCAGCACGACGGCGCGGCCGTGGCGTTCGTCGAGATAGGCGCGGATGGCCTGCATCTCGGCCTCGGGGATCGGCGCGGCCGGGCCGGCGATGACCAGGACGGCGCAGTCGTCCGGCACGGCGCCCTCGGCGGCCAGGTTCAGCGCGGAGACCTCGTAGTTGTCCCCGCGCAGGGCCCTGGCGAGGCGCGACAGGGACCGATCCGTCCGGGCAGCCGGCAGGGGCGACATCGGGTCGGGATTCTCGACTTCGAAGGGCCGCTCGCCGTGGCCGGTCAGGAAGCAGACGGCCGGTCGTTCGTCCTCGACCAGTCTGGCGATGGCCGCCGCGAACGCGTCCTCGCCCGTGAACTCGGTGCCGGTGTGCGTGAATATCTCGTAGAAGGGCACGACCTCGCGGGAGTCCTCGGTCAGGAAGACGGCGCAGAAGCGCGGCGGC
The DNA here is from genome assembly GCA_012728835.1 of Candidatus Brocadiaceae bacterium. NCBI lineage: Bacteria > Pseudomonadati > Planctomycetota > Candidatus Brocadiia > Candidatus Brocadiales > Candidatus Brocadiaceae > Candidatus Brocadiaceae bacterium. Next base: position 16,598 of record JAAYEJ010000075.1, read on the forward strand.
TCCTCTCCGTCCATCCGCTGGACCAGGTCGTGCAACTGCACCTGGCCCTCGGGGCTGGTCCAGTCCAGCCGTCGCACCTGGACGTGCTTCGAGGCCGACCGGAACTCGTCCAGGAGGTCCAGCACCATGTCCACGGCGCCCTGGGTGCGCGCGTCGGGCGTCGGTTCGATCACGACGACGGCCTCGATCGGTCGGTCGAGTCCGCTCAGTATGTTGCGCGTCTTCGAATGCAGGCTGTAGGTGCGCGTGCCCGTCCAGTCCATGCGCGCGAACCAGCGGGTGGAGATGTAGCAGAGCAGCCCGGCCAGCGTCAGGAACAGCGCGACGACGACCGCGAAGTGCACGCCTTCCAGCGCCCGCCGGCCGCGCACCAGGTTCAGGAGGGTGCGGACGTTGACGAGGGCGCCGGCGGCCGCCAGCGTCAGCCCGCCGATCATCAGGCCGAACGCGATGCGGTCCACATCCGGCAGGGCGCCCGCCCGCACGTCGCCCACGATGAACCCGGCCACCACCAGCATCAGGCCGGCCGGCACGGCCCAGCCGCCCCAGACCTGCAGGGAGGACCTCGGTTCGCGTCTCATGTCCTCACCTCCACTTCCGCAGTTCGAGCGCCTTGACGGTGAGGAACAGGAACGTCACGGTCGTGATGACGAAGTAGGCCAGGCTGCGGGTGTCCACGATGCCCTTGAGGAAGCCGGAGTAGTGGGAGGGCGGGGCGATGTACCGCAACACCTGCACGACGGTGGACGAGGAGTCGCCTCCGAGCAGGCCCAGGAAGTAGAGGCCCAGGAGAAGGACGAAGCTCACGATGGCCGAGGCGATCTGAACCCGGGTCAGGGCCGAACAGAGCAGGCCGATGGCGATGAACTGCGAAGTCATCAGAAACGCGCCCAGGAAGCCCGAGAGCAGGGGCCCCGCATCCATGGGGCCCAGGAGCCGCAGGTAGGCCACCTCAAGCGCCATCGGCACCATCATGATCGTGGCGAACAGCACCGCGCCGACGAACTTGCCCAGCACGACCTCCAGCTCCGTCACGGGCGCCGTCATCAGCGTTTCGACCGTGCCGCTGTGCGTCTCTTCGGCCAGCAGCCGCATGGTCAGAAGCGGGATGCCGACGATCATCAGGACCACGGGCATCGAGAGGGCCCACTGGGCCGCGCTGGCCAGGTGGACCGCCGGCGTCAGCACGGGCGCGAACAGAAGCCCCTGCCCGAGCGCGAAGGCCGTCAGCACGACGTAGGCGATGGGGGAGAGGAAGTAGGCGCCCAGCTCGCGCCTGGTGATCACGGAGACGTTCACCATGGGTCAGTCGTCCTCCTCGGCGCGGTCTCCGGCGTGGGCGGCCGGCACGGCCACGGCGGTCGTGGCGCAGAGCACGAGGGCGCCGACGCCCGCGCCGACAGCCGCCCCGACGCCGGCGAACGCCCAGACCGTGACGCCCAGCGTCAGGGCGACCGTCACCAGGCCGGCGACGGCCGCAGCGGCCCCCGTGACCGGCTCCGCGCGCAAGGCGCGCATGCAGCCCACCACGGCGTCCATGGCCAGCAGCAGCACGCCGGCCACCAGCCCGGCGGTCAGCAGCACGCGGGCCGTCCAGGCGGCGACGCGGTGTGCGGCCGGCTGCGCCTCCGGCCAGGCCAGGCCCAGCAGGCAGCCGGTCAGGGACACGGCAAACAGGACGGCCAGCCCGGCCGTCAGGGGCGCCAGGGCGGCCCCGCCCGCGTAGAGCCACACGCTGACCGAGCCCTCCCAACGGGGCGCGGCGAACAGGCGCGCCCCGACGTGGAACAGGGTGCCCGTCAGCACCATCGCGACGCAGGCGGCCGCCAGCGCCAGCGGCAGCAGCACGAGCAGCAGGCCGCCGGCCCGTGCCGGCAGCAGGGCGGCGGAGTAGGCGGCGGCCCCGACCCGTTCCGGATCGGGCGCGGCCAGGCGGACGTACGCGAGCGCGGCGGGGAAGGCCAGAAGGATGGCGGCGCCCAGCACCACGGCGAAGAACGCCAGCGGCTCGAACAGGCCGCCGCTGATGGCCATCTTCCCGAAGAAGCGGCCCGGGCGCACGAGCAGCTCCGCCAGGCTGCGGCGCAGTGCCCGGCCGGCGGGGACCTCGCTCAGGTTCTCCCAGTCCAGGAGGTCGTTTCTTGCCTGGGTCATCGGTGTGTGCGTCACCCGGCGGCTCCTCTACTCACCAGCGGGACGATCCGGGCCCCCGTCCACCGGGGCGAGTGTGACCCGGTGGAACACGTCCTCGAGCGTTGCGCGGCTGCGCGTCAGTTCGCGCAGCGGCCAGCCGCGCGCGACGGCCAACCGGAAGACGTCCTCCCGCACGTCCGTCTCGGGTGCGGCGGCGATTGTGAACCGCTGCCAGCCGTCGGCCTCGGCCGTCTCCACGGACTCGACACCGGGCAGGTCCCGGAGCGCGGAGGCGGCCTCTGCGGCGTCGGCGCCGATCTCGGCCACGACGGCCGTGCGCATGACGCGCTCCGAGAGCGTCCGGGGGGTGTCGTCGGCCACGATGCGGCCGCGGTCCACGATCAGCACGCGGCGGCAGATGGCCTCGGCCTCGGCCAGGATGTGCGTGGAGATCAGGACGGTGTGCTCTTCGCCCAGGCTGCGGATCAGGCGGCGGGTCTCGCGCACCTGGTTGGGGTCGAGCCCGATCGTCGGTTCGTCGAGCACCAGCACGTCCGGGTCGGCCAGCAGGGCGTCGGCGAGGCCTACGCGTTGGCGGTATCCCTTGCTGAGGGTGCCGATGACCTGGCCGGCGACGTCGCGCACGCCACACAGCTCCATGCAGCGGGCCAGGCGGCGCCTGCGTCGTGCGCGCGGCACGCCCTTGAGCGCCGCCCGGTAAGAGAGGTATTCGCCGACCCGCATCTCGACGTAGAGCGGGTTGCTCTCGGGCATGTAGCCGATGTGGCGGCGGACGGCGCGGGAGTCCGCCCGCACGTCGAGCCCCGCCACGCGGGCGGTGCCTGCGCTGGGCGGCAGGAAGCCGGTGATCATGCGGATCGTGGTCGACTTGCCCGCCCCGTTGGGCCCCAGCAGGCCGACGATCTCGCCGCGGTCGATCCGGAAGCTCACGCCGTCGACCGCCAGGAAGTCGCCGTAGTAGCGGGTCAGGTCCCGGGCTTCCACCAGCACTGTGCCGCCCTCCGGTCTCCGGTCGGTTCCCCTGTGACGAACGGTCACGCGCCTCGTCCGCCTTTGTGTCGCAAAGGTGTTCGGAGGTTCAAACGGGGCATCGGCGCCGGGCCGGCGGCCGCATCTACCGGGCGGCCCGGTCCCCGGCGAACGGCGTCTTCCCGCCTACCGGCTCCTCCTCGGGGCCGGACATCAGCCGGCGCAGCCGGTCGGCCTCGTCCTCGTGTCCGGCCTTGCAGTGGGCGACGCAGGCCATGGAGAACGCGCCCGCCTCCTCGGCCCGCCGGGCGATCTGCGTCCACTCGTTCTCGGTGATCGCCTCGCGCAGAATCCGCCGGGCCCGCATGAACAGGGGCACGTTGCCGGCCTTCATAGCCGTCTCGGCGATGGCGCGAACGGCATCCTGCGCCTCGCAGCGGCTGAAGAACTCCAGGGCGTCGTCATACCGCTCGGCGGCATGGAACATCTCGCCCGTCTCGCGCAGCCTCTGCGGGGTCGCCCTGGGGTCGAACAGGGCCTTGCGCTTGGTATGGAAATCGGGCAGTTCGCCTCTCTTTGCCATGGCCGCCGCTGCCTGAGGAGTCTGGTCCAATGAAGCTACAATTATGCCGGATGCGTCCGATGGCTGTCAAGCGGATGCGGCGGGAAGCGGCCGCTCAGCCGCTCAGCCTGGCCGCGATCTGCGCGACCCGGCGTCCCAGGGCTTCGGCCTGCTCCAGTTCCTCCCGGGTCGGTTCGCGTTCGTTCCGGGAGCCGGCGACGGTTGTGGGACCGTACGGCGTGCCGCCGCGCCCCTCGGTGTGCAGCATGCCAGGCGTGGAGTAGGGCAGGCCCACCCAGACCATGCCCAGGTGGAGCAGCGGCACGGCCATGGTCAGCAGGGTGGTCTCCTGGCCGCCGTGGCTCGTGGCGGTGGAGACGAACACGCCGGTCGGCTTGCCCTCCATCACACCGTCGACCCAGAGCTTCGCCATGCCGTCGATGAGCCGTTTCATCTGGGCCGCCATGTTGCCGAAGCGCGTCGGCGAGCCCCAGATCACGGCATCGGCCCGCGCCAGGTCGTCCATCGTGCATTCGGGCACGTCTTTGTGCTGCTCCCAGACGGCCCGGGCATACTGATCGGCCTGGATGGCCGGGAGTTCATCCGCGAACTCGGCCGCACGCCGCATGACGACCTCGGCGCCGTCGACCGACGACGCACCCGCCGCCACCGCGCGCGCCAGCGTCAGCACGTGTCCGTACCGCGAGTAGTAGACGATCAGGATCTTCATCGTCGCGCCTCCTCATACCTTGGTCTGGCAACGTCCGTCTCCTTCCACGCTATCCGGTCTGCCCGCCCCCTGCAAGCACCGGCGTCTGCGCCTGGGAATGGCCCGACGCGGCTGCTACACTGACATCGTTCGCCATGGAACCAGAAACGATGACCGGTCGGGAGCGCTGGGAGGCCGTTCTCCGGCACGAGCTGCCGGACCGCGTGCCGATGGACTACTGGGCGACGCCGGAGGCTTCCGCCAGACTGGTGGGGTATCTGGGCTGCCGCGACCTGGGCGAGGCCCTGCGGCGGCTGCACGTCGATCGGCCGGCCCTGGTCGGCCCGCGCTACGTCGGGGCGCCCCTTGCGGCCGGCACCGACATCCACGGCTGCCGGTATCGCCGGGTGGAGTACGACGGCGGCGCCTACAGCGAGTGCGTCGAGCATCCCCTGGCGCAATACGAGACCGTCGACGAGATCGAGGCCGGCTACACGTGGCCGTCGGTGGACTGCTATGACTACTCGCGCATCCCCGCCGAGGCGGCGGCCAACGCGGACCGCCCGATCCGCGGGGGCGGGTCGGAGCCCTTCATGGACTACAAGAGCCTGCGGGGGCAGGAGCAGGCCTTCATGGACCTGGTGCTCCACCCGGAGATCGTCGACTACTGCCTGGACCGGCTGTTCGGATTCTGTTACGAGAACACCCGCCGCATCCTGGAGCAGGCCGGCGGCCGGGTCCTGATCAGTTACGTGGCCGAGGATCTGGGGGGCCAGACGGCCCTGATGATGTCGCTCGACCACATCCGCCGGTTCCTGGCCCCCCGCATGAAGAGGATGATCGACCTGGTGCACGAGGCCGGCGCCTATGCGTTCTTCCACAGCGACGGGGCGGTCGTGGACGCCATCCCGGACATGATCGAGATCGGCATCGACGTGCTCAACCCCATCCAGTGGCGATGCCGCGGGATGGACAGGGCGGTCCTCAAGAGCCGTTTCGGCCGGCGCCTGCTCCTGCACGGCGGGGTCGACAATCAGCAGACGCTCGCCTTCGGGAGCGTGCAGGACGTGGAGGCCGAGGTCCGGCACAACATCCGCGTGCTGGGGGCCGGAGGCGGCTACGTCCTGGCGCCGTGCCACAACATCCAGAGCGTCAGCCCGCCGGAGAACGTCGTGGCCATGTATGAGACAGGCTACGCGGACGGGAGGTACTGACGCCCCGGCGGCTACGTCGGATACTCCGCGTTGATCCGCACGTATTCCCTGGTCAGGTCGCACGAGCGCACGCGGCCCCGGCCGAACCCTATGCCGAGGTTGATCCGCACCGCGACGGTGTCGGCGTGCATCGGGGCGCGGGCGTCGGCGCCGGTCGGCATGCCGTTGTGGAACACACAGACCGGCCCGATGTGCACGGTGGTCGTGTGCGGCTGCACGGCCGCGCCCGAGTAGCCGATGGCGCAGACGATGCGGCCCCAGTTGGGGTCGCATCCGTAGACGGCGCACTTGACCAGTTGGGACTCGGCGACGGCGCGCGCCACGCGGTGGGCCGAGTCGGCGTCGGCGGCGCCCTCCACGATGACCTCGATGACCTTCGTGGCGCCCTCGCCGTCGCGCACGATCTGGAGCGCCAGGGAGTCCATGACGGCCAGCAGGGCCTGGCGGAACTCCGCCGCCCCGGGTCCGTCGGGCGTCACGTTGACGCCGGAGCGGCCACCGGCCAGCGCGATGACGGAGTCGTTTGTGCTCGAGTCGCCGTCCACCGTGATCCGGTTGAACGTCTGCCCGGCGGCCTCCCTCAGGAACTCGCGCAGGTCGCCGGGGGCCACCAGTGCGTCGGTGGTGACGAACGCCAGCATGGTGGCCATGTTCGGGGCGATCATGCCCGAGCCCTTGGCCATGCCGCCGACGTGGAAGGTGCGGCCGTCGACGGCGGAACGGACGGCGGCCGCCTTCGGGCGCGTGTCGGTGGTCATGATGGCGCGTTCGGCCGCCCGGGCGTGGGCCTCGCCCGTGCCGATGCGCAGGTGCGACTCGCGGAGGCCGGCCTCGATCTTGTCCATGGGCAGGGGATGGCCGATGATGCCGGTGGAGGCCACGCAGACGTCCTCGGGCGCGCAGCCGACGAGGTCGGCGATCAGTTCGGCGGTGCGCTGCACGTCGCGGTCGCCCTGCTCTCCGGTGCAGGCGTTGGCGTTGCCGCTGTTGACGGCGACGGCCCGCACGCGGGGCGAGGGCAGGTGCCGCCGGCACCACTGGACGGGGGCGGCGGCGAAGCGGTTGACGGTGAACAGGCCCGCCCCGGAGGTCGGCGCGTCGCAGACGACCAGGGCGACGTCGGGCTCTCCGGCGGCCTTCTTGAGGCCGCCGCGCGCGGCACCGACGGCGAAGCCGGCGGCGCTCAGGATGCTGCCATCGGGGATGATGTCCACTGCTTCGGTCTCCCGGTCCGGAAGGACCTGAAAAGGACGATGGGGTCGTGCGCGGTCGTTATGACTCCTGGGCGTGCTGCTGGCCCAGTTCGGCGTAGCGCACCAGATGATCCCGCGCGGCCTCCCAGCGGTCGAGGCGGCGGCCGAGCACCAGGCCGAGTTGCAGGTGCAGTTCGGCGTTCCAGGGATTGAGTTCCAGCGCCTTCTGCCAGAACTCGACGCATCGTTCGGCGTCGTCCCCGTCCAGGGCGAGGCGGCCGGCGGTCTCCAGCGCCTCCACGGAGTAGGGGTTTGCCGCCAGGGCGCGTTCGGCCTCCCGGACCGCCTCCTCGCGGTGGTTCCGGGTGTCCAGCGCGGAGGCCAGGGCCAGGAGGGCCGCGTCGCTGCGCGCGTCGTGCTCAAGGCCCGTGCGAGCGGCGGTCTCCGCCCGCGCGGGCTCGCCGGCGGCCAGGAACGCGCGGCTGAGGGTGGCGAACGACCGGGCGTCCGGACGGGACGATGCGGCGATCTGCGCGCTGGCCACCGCGTCCGACGCCCTGCCGGCGGCCATGTGGACCTCCGCCAGGGCCAGCCGGGCATCGGCCTCGTGGTCCGGCTGGACGGTGGACGCCTCCAGGACCCGGACGGCCTCCTCGAACCTGTCCATCCGCCCCAGGAGCCGGCCCAGCGCGATCCGTGCGGGCGCGTACTCGGGCTGTTCGGCCAGCAGGGCCTCCAGGATCGTGCGGGCCTGCGCATGCTCCCGCCGGGCGGCCAGCGTGTTGGCCAGTTGCACCGATGCGTAGGGGAAGCGGCTGTTGAGGGCTGCGGCGTCCTCGAAGGCCCGGCGCGCATCCTCGGTGCGCCACATCTGGAGCGCCGCATCGCCGTAGGCGGCCAGCACGCCGGGGTCGTGCGGGTGTGTCTGGGCGGCCCTGCGCAGGACGTCCAGGGCGTCCTCGTGCCGTCCCTGCAGGCGCAGGATGGCGGCCAGTTGGCGGTTGATCGCGATGCTGCCGCTGGTGATTGCGAATGCCTCCCTCAGGGCTCTGAGGGCCTCCTCGTCGCGCCCCAGGGCGCGCAGAGCCATGGCCAGTTCCGCCCAGGTTTCGGGCCGGCCGTCGCCGGCGCCCAGGGCAAGGCGGTAGCAGGCCACGGCCTCGGCCAGTCGGCCGCGGTTGCGATGAAAGCGCGCCAGATGGACGTGCACGAAGGGGCAGGCCGGCAGCAGGGCGGCCGCGCGCGTCAGGCGGGACTGGGCGGCCTCTTCGTTGCCCGATTCGAGTGCCATCAGGGCTTCGGCGTAGTGGTAGAGGCCCTCGCGGGTCATGTCGCTGAGCCGTGCCTGCTCCAGCAGGAGCACCGCGTTGTCCTGACGGCCCCTGCGCAGGTTCAGCCAGGCCAGCAGGGCGCACACGGGGCCGCTCTCCGGGTGGTCCCTGCGGGCGGCCTCGGCGCGGGCGATGGCGTCGTCCGGCCGGCCGGCCATGTGCAGGGCGAAGACCCCGCGCATGAAGCAGGCGTTCGGCCCGGCCGGCGCCAGGTCAAGGAACCGGTCGGCGGCCACGTCCCACAGGCCGGCCTCGAGGAAGAACAGGGCTTCGGCGATCGCCACGGGATCGCGCGGCGGTTCGGGTGCGGGGGCGCCGGGGCCGAAGGCGGCCTCCAGCAGCCTCAGCCAGTCCGCGTCGGCGGCGTCCAGTTCCTGCCGCCGTCGGCTGGAGAGGTCCGCCTGCTCCTCGGAGAGCTGCACTGCCACGCGCAGGCTGTGCGCGACACGGCCCGTCGCCGCGTCATAGACGTCCACGCCCACCTGGCGTGCGGCCGCCGCTCCGGCGACGGCCACCCGGATCAGGACCGTGGCCGACCGGTTGTGAAGGGCGCGGACGATGGGGGCCGGCAGCGGGCCGGGCCGGGACCCCGCAGTCCGCACGTGGGCGGCGAACAGGGCCGTCTCCACGCCGTGCGCGGTCAGGCAGCCGGCCAGCACGCGCGTCGCATAGGCGTCCAGGAGCGGGGCGTCCGGCGCATCCAGCAGCATCACCGCCTCCGGGCGCCGGGGAAATGCCTCCATGGCGGCGGCGGCCGCCCCGTGCAGGGCCTCGATCAGGGACGCGACCGTCGGTGCGGTCTCGGGCGCCTCGGCGGGTCCGTCCCCGGCGGCGCTCACGGCGCTCGCCGCCAGCAGGGCGGCCATGCACACGCTCAGCCACGCCGCGTGCAGCGGCCGGCGCGGCCGTTCCGATCTGCGATGTCCCTCTCCGTCCACTCACGACTCCTCGGGAAGAGGCAGGGGGCTTCCATTCGGCACCGCGTTGTTTTGACGGCTCCGGCGGCCGCCAACTATAATCGCCATCATAGCCGGAGTCCCCCTGAAAAGAAAAACGCCCGTCCATGTCCACCCGGTCGTTTCGCATCATCACCGCCCGCACGGCGGGGTTCTGTATGGGCGTGCGCCGCGCCGTCGGCATGGCGCTGGGAGCGGCCGACGAGCCGGGACACCCGCGGCCCATCCGCACGCACGGCCCCCTGATCCACAACCGCCAGGTTCTGCAGGTGCTGGAGCGGCGCGACGTACGGACGCTGGCGGACGGCGAGCGTCCGGAGGGCGGCACGGTCCTGGTCCGGGCGCACGGGCTGGCGCGCGAGGAGCGCGAGGCGCTGGACGCCGGCCCGTGCGCGGTGCTGGACGCCACCTGTCCGCACGTGCACCGTCTGCAGCGGATCGTTCAGGAGCAGGCCGCGCGCGGGTACGCCTGCATCGTCGTCGGCGACGCCGGCCACGCCGAGGTCACCGGCGTGCTCAGCTACGCCGGCCCGGCCGGCTACATCGTCTCCGGCCCGGACGACGTCGACGCGCTGCCGCCGCTGGACAAGGTCATCGTGGTGGCGCAGACGACGCAGGACGAGGACCTCTTCCGCCGCACCGCCGCGCGCGCGCAGGAGCGCTTTGCCGAGTGCGTCACCTTCGACACGGTCTGCCGTTCCACCGAACGGCGCCAGACCGAGGCGCGCGAACTGGCCGGCCGCGTGGACGCCATGGTCGTGGTCGGCGGCTACCACAGCGCGAACACCCGGCGGCTCGCCGACATCAGCCGGGCCACCGGCACGCCGACCTTCCACGTGGAGACCGAACGCGAACTGGACCTGGAGGCGGTGCTGCAGTACGGCACCGTGGGGCTGACGGCCGGCGCCTCGACCCCCAACTGGATGCTGCGCCGCGTCGTGCGGCGGCTGGAGGACGAGCACCTGCGGCGCACGGCCCTGCTGCGCTGCCTGATGCGCACGTTTGCCCGGGGGCTCGTGAACTCCAACCTGTTCGCCGCCGGCGGCACCGCCGCGCTCACGTACGCCTGCGCCCTGCTGCTGCCGGTGCGGCCTGTGCAACTGGGGGTCTGCATGGCGGTCTCGTTCTTCTTCGTGCTGAGCCAGCACCTTCTGAACCAGCACGGCCGGCGCGAATCGCTGTACCTGAGCGAGCCGGACCGCGCGGACTTCTTCATGGCCAACGAGGGGCCCCTGTTCGCGCTGGCCGTGGCGTCGTCGCTGCTGGCCATCTTCCTGGCATCGTTCCTGGGGTGGTGGCCGTTCGGGCTGGTGGCGGCGGGCACGGCGGGCGGGCTGGCCTACCGATGGCCGCTCCCCAGGGTGCTCGGGGAGCGCCTGCGGCTGCGCAGCCTGGAGCACGTGCCGGGGTCCAAGGAGCTGTTCGTGGGGCTGGCCTGGGGCACGCTGGCGGGGCTGGTGCCCGCCCTGGCCGCAGGCGGCGGGCCCGGGCAGTGGGCGGCCGCCGCCGTGGCCTTCGCCATCGCGTTTCTGCTGGCCTATCAGCGCAGCCTGGCGCTGGACCTGCGCGACGTCGAGGGCGATCAGCTCGTGGGCCGGGAGACGCTGGCCGGCATCCTGGGCGGACGGGCCGCCCGGCGGGTCCTCTGGGCGCTGGCCGTGCTCCTGGGGGTGGTGCTGGCGCTGGCATGCCTGGCCGGATGGACCACCGGGTTCTGCCTGCCCCTGCTGTTCTGCGTGCCGTATGTGCCGGCCACCTACGTGATGCTGCGTCGCTGGCACAGGCGGGAGGCGGAGCCGGCCGAGATCCTCGTGGACGCCGGATTCTACCTGCTCGGGGCCGTCGGACTGGTCTTCGGCGCGTGAGGTCCCCCGCGCGTTCGAGCCCCCGCCGCCCGGGCGACGGAGATATCGGACATGGGAATGGCTCTCAACGGTTGACTTGCCGCTTAAAAACGCTAACATGTAGCCGCGTGGCGAGACCCGCTTCTGCGATACGTAGCCAAGGGGAGAGGGGACCATGGAGCACATCGGCCGGTTCGAACTGGGTGCGGAGATCGACAGAGGCCCTCTGAGCGTGACGTACGAGGCGGAGGACAGCGGGACGCCATGCGTCCTCCAGGTGATCGCCGAGGACGCCGTGCCGGTCGAGCCGGGGCTGCGGGCAGGGCTGGTCAAGGCGCTTGAGGGCCTCAAGGCGATCGAGCATCCCTCCATTGTGCGCGTGCTGGATGCCGGCGAGGCCGACGGCCGGGTGTTCATCGCCTCGGAACGGATGCGGTGTGCAACCCTTCAGGAGACCATCGCCGAGGCCGAGCGCCTGGAGGAGCAGCAGGTTGTCCTGTTCGTCCGCCAGATGGCGCAGGCCCTCGACAAGGCCCATGGCGCCGGCTACTGCCACGGCGACCTGAACGCCCGCAACGTCTTCGTCGTCTCGCCCGAGAAGGTAAAGCTGTCCGCATTCGCCGTCAAGGCCCTGCTGGAGGAGCCCCCGGACGCGTCGGCACTGGACGCGGAGGCGGGAGAGGGAGAGGGGGGCGAGGACTGGCTGACGGCCGAGGACCTGCTGCGCAGCAAGAGCAGACGGCTGCTGGTCGACAGGGTCCAGCAGGACCTCGTCGGCCTGGCCGTGCTGATGCTGAACATGCTGGGCTACGAGGTGCCCGAGCGGGATGAGGACGAGGCCCTGGTGGCCTACCGGGAGTACATCCTGGACCAGTATTCCAGCGTGCTGACCGATCCGGCGACCGGCGTCGGCGCGCGGGCGGGCGAGGTGGCCCGGCGCCTGCTGACGACCGGCGGCTTCGAGAGTCCGGGCGAGGTCGTCGTGGAGCTGGCCAGCGCGATGCTGGTGGGGCGGGGCGTCGGGCGCAGCCGGCCGGTGGAGGACGAGGCGTCGCCGGAGCCGGAGGAGCCGGCGGCCGCCGAGGCCCCCGCAGCGGAGGGGGGGCTGGCCCCCCTGGAGTTCAAGGGCGATTCGCGCACGGCGGACTTCACTCCGTTTTTCGTCTGGACCGACCGCCGCGGCGGCCGGTTCCTGATCATCCACGACGGCGAACGGCTGGCCATCGGGCGGGATCCGGACGTCAGTGACTGGACCCTGATGGACCCGGCGATCTCGCGGCGTCACTGCTACCTGAGCAAGGAGAACGGCGTTCTGCGGGTCCAGGATCTGGGCAGCAGCAACGGCACGTTCGTGAACGGCGAGCGCGTGGAAGAGGCCGAGGTGGGCCCGAGCGACGAACTGCGTGTGGGGACGACGCGGTTCCTCATGGGGTTGGCTGACAGGGAGTAGCGCGGGCCTGCGTCCGGCGACTCGGGGTGCGCCTCGAGCCGCCACGGTGGCGACCGCCTCCGCGCACCGGGTGCGGAAGGCGGCTGATTGCACTGGTCCGGCGCAGAGAGACAATGGCAAAGCTCCTGAAGCGGCTTTTTGCCTTCCGCAAGGCCCCGTACGGCGGCTTCGTGCCGGAAGAGAAGATCGCCCACGGGGGGATGAGCACGATCTGGCGGGCACGGCATCCGCAGACGGGGACCGCCTTCGCCCTGAAGATCCTCACTCCCGAGTCCGCCGAGCTGCAGGACTCCTTCGGCAAGGTCTTCGCCGCCGAAGAGGGCAAGACGGCCCTGGGCCTGAACCACCCGAACGTCATCAAGACCTACGAGTACGGTCGACAGGGGCGCAACGAGTACTACATCGTGATGGAGTACGTCGATGGGCCGAACCTGGAGACGCTGATCCTCCTGCACTCGCCCCGCGTCCGCGAGAACCGCTTCGACCTGCTGCTGCAGGTCGGCTCCGGGCTGGCCTACATCCACGAACAGGGCCTGATCCACCGGGACTTCTGCCCCAAGAACGTGCTGTACGGCAGCGACGGCGTCGCCAAGATCGTGGACTTCGGCCTGAGCATCCCGGCGGGGGTCAGGAGCCCGTTGGCGGAGGCGCGGGCCGGGACGGCCAGCTACATGGCGCCGGAGCAGATCCGCAGCCAGCCGCTGGACGAGCGTGCCGACGTCTACGCGTTCGGCCTCTCCGCGTTCGAGATCCTGACGTGCCGGCGTCCCTTCCCGGTCAGTTCGGATCGCAGCCGGCGCATGCAGAACCGGCTCAACACCGAGCCGCTCAAGCTCCGGCAGGTCGACCCCGGGCTGTCCGAACGGCTCGAGGCCATCATCGGGAAATGCATTGAAAAGGACCGGGAGATGCGCTATAAGTCCATGCTGGAGGTCATGAGACATCTGCGGGCCGCGGTGGAAGCCGCGTCATCCGGCAGCGGCTGATCACTTACACGCGCGTTGCAGGAAGGGAAGGCCCTATGAACCCGCGCCTCCGTGTTGACGTTGGCCGACAGGTGGGCTTCGAGTACGAGATCCCGCCCAAGGAGGAGACCGAGGCCGTCTGGCTGGGCCGGGGGGGGTTCTGCCAGATCCGTCTGGCGGACAACCAGCTCTCCCGCCGCCACTCCCAGTTCTCCTTCTGCGACGGCGTGCTCTATGTCGAGGACCTGGGGAGCAAGAACGGGACGCTCGTCAACGGCGAGCCCGTGCGCGACCGCCTCGCCATCAAGGACGGCGACCGCATCACCGTCGGCAGCCATGAACTGGTCGTCATCCACCCCACCCCGACCAGCGACCGCGCCGGCGTTCTGGCGCCCCTCGGCCAGCGCGAGGAGGAGGAGAACGCCTTCCAGGAGCTTGCGCATCAGGTCGGGTCGGACTTCGGCGGCTACGTCGTGGAGAAGGTCATCTTCAACGGCACCGCCTCGGTCGTCTTCCGCGCCCGCCAGGTCCAGACGGGCACGCCGGCCGCCGTCAAGGTGCTCAAGCGCCTGAAGCGGGTCACCGTGGAGGACCAGAACCGGTTCCTGCGAGGGGCCAGGCACAGCGCCGCGCTGAGGCACGAGAACTTCGTGCGCGTCTACAAGGGCGGGCGCGTGCACGAGTGGTTCTACATCGCCATGGAATACGCGCCGGGCCGCAACCTGGTGGAGATCGTCGAACACAAGGGCGGGCCGCTCGAGGTGAAGACGGCCCTGCGGATCGCCGACCAGGTCCTGGATGCCCTCCAGTACGCCTACGAGCAGGACATCGTGTTCCGGGCCGTCCGCCCCGACAACATCATCATCACCGAGGGCATGACGGTGAAGCTGACGGACTTCGACCTGGTCAAGCCGCTGGCCGGCCGCCAGGACGCCCAGGTCACCCGCGTCATGGACGGCAGCCTCAAGGTCGATCCGGCGTTCGCGGCCCCGGAACTGATCGCCTACCCCGTCGTGGCCGACCAGAAGGCCGACGTCTTCGGCGCCGGCGCCGTGCTCTACTACATGCTCTGCGCACGGCCGCCGTTCGGCGGCGCGCTGCCTGCCGACAAGCTGACGAGCGCCTTCGACCGCGTCGCCGTGCCGCCCCGCGAGATCAACCCCGAGGTGCCCGAGGCCGTCTGCGAGGTGCTCAAGCAGGCCATGTCGGACTACGATCGCTACGCCACGCCCGGTGCCATGCGCGAGGCCCTGGCGCAGGCCGCCGCCGAGGTCCGGCACTGAGGCGGCGGGACGATCGGAGGCCCCTCGCATGAGCGCATACGTGCAGATCACCGAGGGGGAACGTGCCGGCTGGAGCCTTGCGCTGGACCGCATCGGGTCCTACACCATCGGGCGCCGCTCCGCCAGCGACCTCTCGATCGTCGAGAAGGCCGTCTCCCGCACGCACTGCCGGGTCGAGTTCGACGGCAGCTTCTACTGGCTCGTCGACTGCGACAGCCACAACGGCACGTTCGTCAACGAGCGCCGCGTCACCCGCAGCATGCTCTACGACGGCGACATGATCCGCGTCGGCCACGTCAGTCTCCGCTTCGTCATGCCCGGGCAGACCGCCGGTTCCCACGGCTGATCCCCGCGCCGAAGCTGGCCGTTCGCGCGTCGGACCGGTATAATCGTCTCCGTCGCCTGTCCTTCGGCACCGTCCAGTCCGGGAGTGCTCCATGTTGCTCAGAACGCGCGGCGTCCGCCTGTACGGCAAGCGGGACCTTCGCCTCGAGGCCTTCGACCTGCCCGAGCCGACCGACGACGAGATACTCGCCCAGGTCGTGACGAACAGCATCTGCATGTCGTCCCACAAGGCCGCCGAGCAGGGCGCCGATCACAAGCGCGTGCCCGCCGACGTGGCGCAGAACCCGGTCCTGATCGGGCACGAATTCGCCGGGCGGCTGATCAGAGTCGGCCGGCGATGGGCCGATCGCTTCGAGCCCGGGCAGTTGTTCGCCATCCAGCCGGCCATCAACTACAAGGGCGCGCTCACCGCCCCCGGCTACTCCTACCCTCACATCGGCGGAAACGCCACGTTCATCATCATCCCGTCCGAAGTGATGGAGATGGGCTGCCTGCTGCCTTACACCGGTGACGCGTTCTTCAAGGCCTCCCTGGCCGAGCCGATGTCGTGCATCGTCGGCGCCTTCCGCGCGCAATACCACTGGGAGCCCGGCAGCGCCGAGCGGCACGAGATGGGCATCCGCGAGGGCGGAGACTGCGCGCTGCTGGCCTCCGCCGGCCCGATGGGCCTCGGCGCCATCGACTTCGCGCTCCACGGTCCGCGCCGGCCCGGGCGCCTGCTGGTTACCGACATGGATCCCGAACGCCTGGAGCACGCGCGGCGGCTCTTCCCGCCGGATGAGGGCACGCGGCAGGGCGTTGAGCTTGTGTTCCTGAACCCGGCCGACCTGCCGGGCGGGCCTGGTGAGCTCGCACAGTTCGTGCGCGAGTGGACGGGCGGTGCAATGATGGACGACGTGTTCGTGCTCTTCCCGTCCGAGCGGCTGATCGAGCAGGCCGACGCCCTCCTGGGCCGCAACGGCTGCCTGAACTTCTTCGCCGGCCCGCCGCGCACCGACTTCCGGGCCGCGCTGAACTTCTACGACGTGCATTACGAGGGCCATCACATCGTCGGCACCAGCGGCGGGAATACCGAGGACATGCTGATCTCGCTGGACCTGATGAGTGCCGGCCGCCTGCAGCCCGGCGGCATGATCACGCACGTCGGCGGCCTCGATGCGGCGGCTCAGACGATCCTGAACCTGCCGCAGATCCACGGCGGCAAGAAGCTCATCTACACGCAGCTCTCCATGCCGCTGGTCGGGCTCGACGAACTCGGCGCCCGGGCCGAGCAGGCCGCGCCGCCCCTGCGCGACGTGCTGCAGGAACTGGATCGAGTCGTGGCCGACGCCGGCGGCGTCTGGTCCGCAGAGGCCGAGCGCGTCCTTCTCGGACGCGAGGAGTTGAGATTCCCCGAGGAATGAGCGCGTCGTCCGACACGATCGTCGCCGTTTCCACGCCCGCAGGGCACTCCGAGCGCGCCGTCGTCCGCCTGAGCGGGCCGGGGGCGCTGGACTGCGTCGCCGTGCGGTTCTCGGCCGACCGCCCCGACGCGCAGCCGCTGCGCACCTTCCGCGCCACCGCCGGGCGGCTGCTGCTGACGGGCCACGGCGTGCACTGCCCCGCGCGGCTCTACGTCATGCGCGCGCCCCACTCCTACACGTGCGAGGACGTGGCCGAACTGCACCTGCCGGGCTCGCCGGCGCTCCTGGACGTCGTGCTGGAGGATCTGCTGGTCCACGGCCCGGGGGGGCTCCGTCTGGCCGAGCCGGGCGAGTTCACCCGCCGCGCGTTCCTGAACGGCCGCATCGACCTGACGCGCGCCGAGGCGGTGCTGGCCGTCATCCGCGCCCAGTCGGAGTCCGAACTCCGGGCCGCCGCCGAACGCCTGGCCGGCGGCGTCGCCCGGCAGTGCGCCGCGCTGCAGGAGGCCGTGACGGCCCTGCGCGTGCAGGCGGAGGCGGATCTGGACTTCGCGCAGCACGGTATCGAAGTGCTTTCCACAGAAGGCTTTGCGGCACGCTGTGCCCGGCTGCGGACCCGGATGGCCGACGAGGCCGGCAGGGGGCGGGCCGAGGTCGCCAGCGACGGCCGCATCCACGTCGTCGTCTGCGGGGCGCCGAACGTGGGGAAGTCCAGCCTGGTGAACCGGCTTGCCGGGTCTGAACATGCACTCGTGCATCCGCGGCCCGGCACCACGCGTGACGCCATCGACGCCGAGATTCGGATCGGCGCCGCCGACTTTCGCTTGACGGACACCGCCGGCCTGATGGCCGAAGCCCGTGGTCCGGACGCCGTCGCCGTGCGGCGCGCGAGGGAGACCGCGGCGCGCGCCCAGCTGCTGATGCTCGTGTTCGACGGCACACAGCCTGCGCCGCCGGAGGCGACAGCGCCGGCCCGCCTGCTGCCGCGGGAGCGCGTGCTCTGCGTTGTGAACAAGTGCGACCTGCCGCTCGTGCTGGATGAGGCCGCGCTCGGCGCAGGGGATTTTGCCTGGCGGACCCTGCACACGTCGGCCCTGACGGGGGAGGGGCTGGCTGCGTTGCGTGACGCCCTCTGGCATGCCGTCTCGGAAGGCCGGCTCGACGCGTCCCCGGCCGACTGCCTCTACAACGCGCGGCAACGCGATGCCCTTCGGCGTGCCGAATCGGAACTGGCACAAGCCCAGGCGGCCGTTGAGGAAGGCCTCGGCTATGAATTCGCCGCCGTGAACCTGCGCGAGGCCGCTGACGCCCTGGGCCGCATCACCGGCCAGGTGACATCGCAGGACGTCCTGGACGCCATCTTCGGCCAGTTCTGCATCGGCAAGTGAGGGGGGGCGGCCGCGCTGCCGGTGATTCTCACCGGGTAGCGCCGGCGTCTCGCCGGCAGTGGCGCGGGCATCCTGCCTGCGCGACGGCATGGTCTGCGCTCGCCAAGAGGTGGTCCGCCGCTGAGGTCCCGGAGGCAGGATGCCTCCGGCACAGCCGGCCAGAGGCCGGCGCTACATCCTGGACGGTCCGACTGCGCTTGAGCTGGGGCCGGCGCTACATCTTGCGGGGGGCACGGCTGCCGGTGATTCCCACCGGGTAGCGCCGGCGTCTCGCCGGCAGTGGCGCGGGCATCCTGCCCGCGCGACGGCATGGTCTGCGCTCGCCAAGAGGTGGCCCGCCGTTGAGGTCCCGGAGGCAAGATGCCTCCGGCATAGCCGGCCAGAGGCCGGCGCTACATCTTGGACGGTCCGACTGCCCTTGAACTGAGGCCGGCGCTACATCTTGCGGGCGGCCGCGCTGCCGGTGGTTCCCACCGGGTAGCGCCGGCGTCTCGCCGGCAGTGGCGCGGGCATCCTGCCCGCGCGAGGGCATGGTCTGCGCTCGCCAGGAGGTGGTCCGCCGCTGACGTCCCGGAGGCAGGATGCCTCCGGCATAGCCGGCCAGAGGCCGGCGCTACATCTTGCGGCGGCACGGCTGGCAGTGATTCTCACCGGGTAGCGCCGGCGTCTCGCCGGCAGTGGCGCGGGCATCCTGCCCGCGCGACGGTATGGTCTGCGCTCGCCAAGAGGTGGCCCGCTGCTGACGTCCCGGAGGCAAGATGCCTCCGGCACAGCCGGCCAGAGGCCGGCGCTACATCTTGGACGGTCCGACTGCGCTTGAACTGAGGCCGGCGCTACATCTTGGACGGTCCGACTGCCCTTGAGCTGGGGCCGGCGCTACATCCTGCGGGCGGCACGGCTGCCGGTGATTCTCACCGGGTAGCGCCGGCGTCTCGCCGGCAGTGGCGCGGGCATCCTGCCCGCGCGAGGGCATGGTCTGCGCTCGCCAAGAGGTGGCCCGCCGCTGAGGTCCCGGAGGCAAGATGCCTCCGGCATAGCCGGCCAGAGGCCGGCGCTACATCCTGCGGGCGGCACGGCTGCGCTTGAACTGAGGCCGGCGCTACATCTTGCGGGCGGCCCCGCTGCCGGTGATTCTCACCGGGTAGCGCCGGCGTCTCGCCGGCAGTGGCGCGGGCATCCTGCCCGCTCGACGGCATGGTCTGCGCTCGCCAGAGGTGGTCCGCCGCTGAGGTCCCGGAGGCAAGATGCCTCCGGCATAGCCGGCCAGAGGCCGGCGCTACATCCTGGACGGTCCGACTGCGCTTGAACTGGGGCCGGCGCTACATCTTGCGGCGGCACGGCTGCCGGTGATTGTCACCGGGTAGCGCCGGCGTCTCGCCGGCAGTGGCGCGGGCATCCTGCCCGCGCGACGGCATGATCTGCGCTCGCCAAGAGGTGGCCCCCGCTGACGTCCCGGAGGCAAGATGCCTCCGGCACAGCCGGCCAGAGGCCGGCGCTACATCCTGGACGGTCCGACTGCGCTTGAACTGGGGCCGGCGCTACATCTTGCGGGCGGCACGGCCTGACGCCTTGGGCGAGATCACCGGCCAGGTGACATCGCAGGACATCCTGGACGCCATCTTCGGCCAGTTCTGCATCGGCAAGTGAGCCACACTCGCCGGCCACCTCAGAGCGTCTTTCGGTCTGCCGGCCCGTCGGCGGGCGGATCGGCGAGTCCTCCGATGGCGTCGGCCATGCGGGCGATGAGGGGCTCCAGGCCGACGGCCGCGAGGGCGGAGATGGGCAGAACGTCCACCGACAGGGCGTCCTCGAGACGGCGCACGTTCTCGTCAGCGCCCGGCCGGTCGGTCTTGTTGGCGGCGACGACCTCCGGTTTCGCGGCGAGTCCGGCGCCGTGGCTGACCAGCTCCTGGCGGATCGCGCGGTAGTTTTCCAGCGGGTCGGTGCCGTCCGCGGGGGCGGCATCGACGACGTGGACGAGCACGCGCGTGCGCTCGACGTGGCGAAGGAACTCGTCGCCGAGCCCCTTGCCTTCGTGGGCGCCCCGGATGAGCCCCGGGAGGTCGGCGACGACGAAGCGGCGGTAGGCGCCGGCCTCGACAATGCCGACGACCGGTTCCAGAGTCGTGAACGGATAGGCGGCGATCTTCGGGTGCGCGGCGCTGATGCGGGTCAGCAGCGTGGATTTGCCGGCGTTCGGCAGCCCGACCAGGCCGACGTCGGCCATGAGCTTCAGTTCCAGGCGCAGGCGGCGTTCGCGGCCCGGGCGTCCCGGCTCGAACTTGCGCGGGGCCTGGTTGACGGACGACTTGAAGCGCGCGTTGCCGCGGCCGCCGCGGCCGCCGCGCGCGACCGCGACGGTGCGCCCGGGCTCGGTCAGGTCGGCCAGCATGATGCCGGTGCCCTCGTCGAAGACCTGTGTCCCGACGGGCACGCGGATGAGCAGGTCCTCGCCGTTGGCCCCGTGGCGGTTGCGTCCGGCGCCGGCGCCGCCATCGGCGGCGCGGAACTCGGCCCGCGAGACCAGGTCCATGAGGGTGGTGAGCTGGGGTTCGGTCCGGAAGATGACGCTGCCGCCGCGGCCGCCGTCTCCGCCGTCGGGGCCGCCGCGCGGCACGTACTTCTCGCGGCGGAAGCTGACGGCGCCGTCGCCGCCGTCGCCGCCCTTCACGTAGATGGTCGTCTGATCGACGAAGCGCATGGCGCTCCCCGGGGCCCCAAAGCAAAGCCAGCGCCCGCCGCGGCACGAGGCCGGTCAGGCGCTGGCGTCATGGTCGTCCGCACGCGCAGTGTCAGTCGGGCAGGATGCTCACGGTGCGATTGGACGCGAACTCCACCACGCCGTCCGCCTTGGCGAACAGCGTGTAGTCCCGCCCGACGCCGACGTTGCGTCCGGGGTGGAACTTCGTGCCCCGCTGCCGCACCAGGATGGTGCCGGCGCGGACGCGCTGGCCGCCGTACCGCTTCACGCCGAGGGAGCTGGCGTTGCTCTCGCGCCCATTGCGTGAGGAGCCCTGTCCCTTCTTATGTGCCATGATGTTACCTCATCTGTGCGACCCGATCGGCCCGCCGAGGGTTATTCGGGATGTATCTCGCGGATCAGCACGCGCGTGTACTGCTGCCGGTGCCCCATCTTCGCCTGCCGGTTCTTGGTGGCCTGGTGGCGCATCATGGTGAGCTTGGGGCCCTTTTCGTGGCGGACGACCTCCGCCAGGACCCGCGCGCCGGGCACCTGCGGGGTGCCGATGCACGGCTCGCCGTCGCCGCCGACGGCCAGAACGCGGTCGAACTGCACCAGCTCGCCTTCCTCGGCGCGCATCAGGTCGACCAGGACCTCGTCACCGGTCTGCACCTTGAACTGCTTGCCCTTGTGGTCTATGACTGCGTACATGCGTATGGTCTCGGACGGAGGATGCTTGAAACGCCAGCCACGTATTCTACCGCGCGACGGCCGGCCTTTCAACTGCAGCGGGGCGTTGCGCACGGACGTTCATCCGGCCGGGGTCAGTTCTTCGCGGGCCTGACTTCGCGCCCGTTGGCCGCAACCAGGCGCAGCGAGTGGGTTCCGGGGGGCAGGGCGGAGTCGACCAGGACCTGAATCGGCCTCCCGTAGTGCTCTTCCAGCTCGCTCAGGCGGGTGCGCATCTCGTTGCTCAGGTAGTTGGCCACCTGGGGGCCGACGCGCACCTCGACCCGCTCCAGGCCGTTCGCTTCGGCGCCGGCCTTGATCTCGCGGAGTATCTGGAGGGCGAGGGTTTCGTTGCTCTTGACCTGGCCGCTGCCGCGGCAGCTCGGGCATTCGACGTAGGTGGACTGGCGCAGGCTCTGGCGCTGGCGCTGCCGGGTCATCTCCACGATGCAGAACGGGGACATCTTGAGCATGCGCAGGCGGGAGCGGTCGGGCTTGAGGGCCTCCCAGAGGGCCTTCTCGACGTCGCGTCGATGCTCGGGCTCCTCCATGTCGATGAAGTCGATGATGACGACGCCGCCGAGGTCGCGCAGGCGGATCTGCCGGGCGATCTCCGGGGCGGCCTGCAGGTTGATGCGGTGGGCCGTCTGCTCGGCGTCGCCGCGGCCGCGGTAGGTGCCGCTGTTGACGTCGATGGCGACGAGCGCCTCGGTCTGCTCCAGGATGATGCTGCCGCCGCTGGGCAGTTTCACGGTGCGGCCGTGCATCTTCTCGATCTCCTGCTCCACGCCGTAGTGGTGGAACAGGGGGTCGGAGTGCTCGTGGAGCTTGACCTTGCGGATGTGGTGCGGCATGACGGAGCGGAGGAACTCCCGGACCTTCTCGTAGACCTCCGGGCTGTCCACGACGACCTTGCGGATGTCCTCGGTGAAGTAGTCGCGGATGACGCGGGTGACCGGGTCGCTCTCCTGGTAGACCATGGCGGGGGCGCTGGCGCGTTCGGCCCGTTCGCTGATGGTCTGCCAGAGCCTCTGGAGGTACTCGACGTCGCGTCGGATGTCCGCGTCGCTGCGGCCGGCGCCGGCGGTGCGGGCGATGATGCCCATGTTCTTGGGGATGTCGAGCGTCTTGAGGACGGCGCGCAGGCGGTCGCGTTCGGCGTCTTCGGTGATGCGGCGCGAGACGCCCCGGCGGGAGAGGCCGGGCATGAGCACCAGGTAGCGGCCCGGCAGGCTCAGGTAGGTGGTGAGGCTGGGGCCCTTGTCTCCGATGCCTTCCTTGGTGACCTGGACGAGGATCTCCTTGCCCTCGCGCACGAGCTTGCGGATGTCGCCGTTGCGGTCGCCCTGGCCCACGGCCGAGGGGAGGATGTCCGAGACGTGCAGGAAGCCGTGCTTCTTGTAGCCGAACTCGACGAACGCGGCTTCTATGTTCGGCACGATGTGGACGACGACGCCCTTGTGGATGTTGCCGACGATGTGCTCGCGCCCGGTGCGTTCCAGGTAGAGTTCCTGGAGCTTGCCGTCCATGAGGACGGCGATGCGCACCTCTTCCTCCTCCACGACGTTGACCAGCATGACATTTTCCATCGGTGCGGTCTCCGCAGTTCGTTCAGCGCAGGGGAGGCAGGCTCACGTTCGTGCGTTCGATGGCGCTCTTCCTGTAGTCGACGTCGGGCCGGCATCCGAGCAGCTCGAGGACTTCCTCCGGCCTGGCGGTGCCTTCCGGCGTGTAGCGGATGAGCATCTCCAGCGAGTCGCCGCCGAGCCGGAGGGCCTTGATGAACTGCCGGACTTCCACCTCGCGCACGCTCCGCTCGCGCACCCGGCGGACCACCGCCCGGTCGCTGTCCAGAAGGGCCTGCACCCCCGCCTCGGTCACGGTGTGCGTGGGAAGGAGCGGCACGCGATAGGCCAGCTCCCTCGGTTCGCGGTTCGCATTGACCGGCGCGGCCTGGGCCGAGAGGATCCCGATCCCCTCCGGCAGCTCCGCCTGGAGCCGTTCCTTCACCTCGTCCGGCCGCGTCCATTCCCGCAGGCCGACGTCGAGCACCTCGTTGCGGCCCGTGTGGCCCACGCTCAGAGCCATGGGGAAGCTGAGGCGGGGGCGAGGGTTGTGCCCCTCGCTGGTCGCAAAGGGAAGCCGGGTGCGTCTGAGCGCCCGTTCGAACACCCGCATCAGGTCATGATGCGAGATGAACCTGACCTCGCCCTGCTTGCAGAACCTGATCCTGACATTCTGCCTGACCTGTGACAACCATCGACTCCGTTGTGCCCACTGCAAGGCGTTGCGCGGGGCCGCGCGGTCAGGCTCGGGTCCGTCGCACGCTCGGCCTGCAGGGCAGCAGCCAATATCTATACGGATCAACACGGGGGCCCGGAGAGCGGCGGCGGGAACGGACCATCGGGAGCGGGTCGACACCGGGCGCTCGGTTCAGTCCCCCGAGGATATCTTGCACTCCTCGTATATTTTATCGCGTCTCCAGCGCCGAATCAAGCGATTCGCCGTCCGGCGGGAGCGTGCCCACGCCCCAGAACCGCAGGCGGCCGTCGTTCGCGCCGGAGACCAGCGCCCGGCTGTCGGGGCTGAAGGCCATGCAGGTGATCGCCTGCCCGTGCGCGGTGAATGCCTTTCGCAGGGAGCCGTCGTCCACGTCCCATATCCGGATCGTTCCCCCGGCGTCGCCGGTGGCCAGCAGCCGGCCGTCGGGCGAGAAGGCCAGCCCCCAGGCCAGCCGCGTCAGGCGCGGCCCGGGCTCCGCGCTGACCATCAGGTCCAGCACCGGCTCGCCCCACGTCATGTCCCAGAGGCGCACGC
This sequence comes from Candidatus Brocadiaceae bacterium, assembly GCA_012728835.1. Lineage (NCBI taxonomy): Bacteria > Pseudomonadati > Planctomycetota > Candidatus Brocadiia > Candidatus Brocadiales > Candidatus Brocadiaceae > Candidatus Brocadiaceae bacterium. Next base: position 40,590 of record JAAYEJ010000075.1, read on the forward strand.
GCCGCTGCGTCCGCCCCGTGTGCGCAGTGGCCAGGCGGCGACCGTCCGGCGAGAAGCAGAGCGCCGCCGGCGCCGTCCCCGTCAGGCCGATCGTGAACAGGGGGTAGGTCTCGGTCAGGAGCCAGACGCCGACGGCCGACTCCGGCAGGGCGGCCGCCAGGTGCTCGGCGTCGGGCGCCAGGGCGGCCGGGCGGATCGCCGATGCCACCGGGGACTCCAGACGCCGGCCGGAGGCGACGTCCCAGAACGCGATGCCCGACTTCGTGGCCGTCAGAAGCTGCGTGCCGTCGGCCGAGAACTGGAGCGATGCGACCCAGTCGGCCGACCCGACGTTCACCTGCTGCCGGCGCGTGCCGTCCCGGTCCCAGACCCGGACCGTGCCGTCCCGGTCTCCGGTGGCCAGCCGGCGGCCGTCGGGCGCGATGGCCAGCGAGCTGATCTCGCCGGGGGTCTCCCACGCGTGCAGGGGGGAACGCCCGGGCCAGCTCCAGAGGCGGACCCGGTTGGGGTAGGCCACCGTGACGAACCAGGCCGCGTCCGGGGCGAACTGAATGGCCTTCAGGAGCCCGCCGGGCTCCAGGGGCGGGGCGATCGTGGCCAGGGAGGCCGCGTTGTCCGTGCGGACGGCCGTCTCGATCCGTTCGTGCAGGGGGGCGAAGGTCTCGTCCCAGGCGGCCGCTCCGTCCGGGGCGGCGGCCAGGAGCCCCCGCGCCGATTCCAGGGCCGCCGCCGCCTCGTCCCAGCGGCCGTCCCGGAGCGCCCGGGCGATGGCGCGTTCGTGCTGCCTGCGGAAGTGGTCGGTTCCCAGGTCGGCCTGGCGGGCGAGCAGGGCGCGGGCGTCCTCGGCGTGCCGGCCGTCCGGCCACTCGGCCAGGAAGCGTCGGATGCGTTCGGCCGCCTCTCCGGGCACGAGGGCGTCGGCCGCTGCGGCCTGCAGGTCGGCCCAGCAGGCGGCTTCGAGGTCGTCGAAGGGCGCCTTGAGCCGGGCGGCCACGTCCTCGTACGGCATCATGAGCGCCTGCGTCCGCAGCGCGTCGGCCTGGAGGCGGGCGGCCGCGTAGTCCTGCGTGCGCACGAGTGCGGCGAACGCCTCCAGCGCCTCCTCGGCCTGCCGCCGGGCGTGGCGCCGCACGAAATGCGGAAGGGAGCGCAGCAGCTCGGCGTGCGGTTCGGCCCGGGCCAGGGTCACGGCGGCGGCCTCTGCCTCCCGCCACTCGCCGCGCTCCACGTGGTTCTTGACCTGTTCGCGCTGGAGGTGGTGGGCGTCCCTCTGGGCCCGGAGTTCCTGCGCCGCCTCCGCAAGGACCCGGTCGGTCTCCTGCTTCTCTCTGTGGAGGGCGGCGGCGCGCTGCCCGTAGGCGAACCAGATCAGGGCCACGACGGCTGCGGCCGCCGCCATGGGGCCGATGACGCGACGGTGTCGCCAGGTCCACTTGCGGACGCGGTACCAGATGGTGGCCCGGCGGGCGGCGACGGGGCGGTCTTCCAGGAAGTTCCCCAGGTCCCGGGCGAGGGCCTCGGCCGTCTGGTAGCGCTCGTTCTTGTCCTTCTGGACGGCTTTGAGGAGGATCAGCTCCAGGTCCACGGGAAGGTTCGGCTGGAGCACGCTGGGGCGGAGGGGTTCGTGGTCCTGGAGCATCTCCAGCGCCTTGAGGCCCCTGATGTGCTCAACCGGGTAGGGAAGCACGCCGACGATCAGTTCGTAGAGGATGACGCCGAGGGCGTAGACGTCCGTGCGTTCGTCGACGGCGCGGGGGTTGCCCATGGCCTGTTCCAGGCTCATGTAGCGCGGTGTGCCCATGTAGTCGCCGGGCATGGTGAGTGCGTCGTACCTGGTCTGGCCTTCGACGGTGGCGCGCGAGAGCCCGAAGTCCAGGATCCGCGGCCGGCCGAGGTCATCGACCATGATGTTGCCCGGCTTCAGGTCACGGTGGATCACGCCGTGCCGGTGTGCGCAATGGACGGCCTCGCAGATGGGGATCATGAGGCGGCAGATCTGCGCGTGCGAGAGTTCGTTTCGGATCGTGTAGGCGCGCAGGTCGACGCCGTCCACGAACTCCATGGTGAAGTAGGGCTGCCCGCCGACCTCGCCGAACTCGTAGACCGAGACGATGGCCGGGTGGTTGATCTGTGCGACGGCGTGGGCCTCGCGCTCGAACCGCCTGCGGTTCGTCTCGGTCGCCAGGGGGCCGGCGAGCATCACCTTCAGGGCCACCTGGCGCGACGGCTGCTTCTGGCGCACCCGGAAGACGGCGCCCATGCCGCCCCGGCTGACGAAGTCGAGCACCTCGTAGCGGTCTCCGAGGTGCTCCTGGAGCCATCGGAGGCTCGTCTCCACGGAGGCATCGGCCTGCGCGGAGGGGGCGGCGACCGACGCGTGCGCCGTGGCGAGCGTGCGGGCGGTCGGGTCGGCCCCCGCTGCTGCGGCGCCGGCCGGCGCCCGGATGCTGAAGGGGGCTCCGCAGCGCGGGCACGGGGCGCCCGTCTCGCCCAGCGGCACGGCAAACTCGCCCGAACACCGGGAGCAGTGGACGTGGATGCGCGGTACGGTCGCGGCGCCGGGGGCCGCCTCCGGCGTCGGTTTCGGCCCGTCGTCGGCCTCGGCCTCGGCCACAGCCTCGGCCTCGGCAACAGCCTCGGGCTCGGCCAGGGTCGGCGCTTCGTGCACCACGTCGATGCTGCGGTGACAGAACGGGCACTCGATGCGGTCCCCCTCCGCATCGAGATTCAGTTCGGAGCCGCAGCCGGGGCATCGCACCTGCAAGGGAGTCTCCCGCGCCCTCAGTCTGAGGGCGATTATAGCAGCAGGCGTCCGCCCGGCGCCAATGGGCGGCTACGGTCCGGGCTTGACGGCCGAGGCCATGCGGGCGATGAGGTCCAGGGCGGCAGCGGCCGGGTCGTCTCCCCGGGCGTGTGCCTGTGCGATGAGGCGCACGATCGCGCTGCCGACGATGACGCCGTCGGCGGCGGCGGAGACCTCCCGGGCCTGTTCGGGCGTGGAGATGCCGAAGCCGACCGCCACCGGCACGGGGGTGAGCGCCTTCAGTTCGGCCAGGTTGCGGAAGAGGTCGGGCGGCAGCGTGTCGCGGGTGCCGGTGGTTCCGCGCACGGCGATGTAGTAGATGAAGCCTGCGGCGTGCCGGGCCACCATCGCGCGGCGGTGGCCCACGGTGGACGGGGCGGTGAAGCAGATCAGGCGGAACCCGCGCTCCCGGGCGGCGGGGAACAGCGTGTCGGCCTCGTCCACGGGCAGGTCCGGCACCGTCGCGCCGTCGATGCCGGCCTGCAGACAGCGGTCCACGAACCGCTCGAAGCCCATGCGGAACACCAGGCTGTAGGAGGCCATGGCGACGATGGGCAGCCGGCACGCGTGCCGGGCGCGGCGGACCATCTCGAAGACGGCGGCGACGTCCTGGCCCCCCTGCAGCACGCGGTGATAGGAGTCCTGGATCGTGGGGCCATCGGCGATGGGATCGCTGTAGGGGAAGCCGAGTTCGATCAGGTCAGCGCCGGCGGCCTCGGCGCCTTCCAGCAGGCGCACGGTTGCGTCGGGGTCGGGGTCGCCCGCCGTGAGGAAGGGGATGAATGCCTTCCGGGCGGCCGTGCGCAGGCTCTCGAAGCGGGCGTCGATCCTGTTCATGACCTTCTCACGTGGCAGGTCTATAGGTCCAGAGCCAGCAGGCGGCTGACTTCCCACAGGTCCTTGTCGCCGCGGCCGGACAGGCAGACGATCGCCGTGCGGTCGGCGGGGAGGCGGCATTCGGGCCGCATGAGGTAGGCGACGGCGTGGGCGCTCTCCAGCGCCGGGATGATGCCCTCAGTGTGCGTGAGGAACTGGAATGCGTCGAGCACCTCGGCGTCGGAGGCGGCGACGTATTCGGCGCGGCCGCTCTCCTTCAGGAAGCTGTGCTGCGGCCCCACGCCGGGGTAGTCCAGGCCGGCCGAGACGGAGTGCACGGGGCTGGTCTGACCGTCGGCGTCCTGCAGGACGTAGCTCTTGGTGCCGTGCAGCACGCCCGGCCGGCCCTGCACGAGCGTGGCGGCGTGGTCGCCCGCGGCCATGCTGCGCCCGCCGGCCTCGACACCGACGATCCGCACCGATCCGTCGTCCAGGAAGGCGTCGAACAGCCCCATCGCGTTGCTGCCGCCGCCCACGCAGGCGACCAGCAGATCGGGCAGCCGGCCTTCTCTCTCCAGTATCTGCGCTCGCGCCTCCCGGCCGATGACGGACTGGAGATCGCGCACGATCATCGGGAACGGATGCGGGCCGGCCACCGAGCCCAGCACGTAGTGGGTCTGTTCGTAGCTGCCGATCCAGTCGCGCAGGGCCTCGTTGAGCGCGTCCTTGAGCGTGCGTGCGCCGGCGCCGACGGGGACGACGCGCGCCCCGAGAAGCCGCATCTTCAGCACGTTCGGCTTCTGGCGGCGGATGTCCTCCTCGCCCATGTAGACGTCGCACTCCAGGCCGAACATCGCCGCCGCCGTGGCCGTGGCCACGCCGTGCTGGCCCGCGCCGGTCTCGGCGATCACGCGCGTCTTGCCCATCCGCGCGGCGAGCAGCACCTGGCCGATGGTGTTGTTGATCTTGTGGGCGCCGGTGTGGTTCAGGTCCTCGCGTTTCAGGTAGACCTTCCCGCAGCCGAGCTTCCGGGCGAAACGCTCGGCAAGGTACAGCGGGCTGGGCCGGCCGACGTAGTCGCGCAGGTAGGCGTCCAGCTCCCGGCCGAACGCCGGGTCGGCCATGGCGTCCCGATAGGCGGCCTCGAGCTGCTCGAGGGCCGGCATCAGGGTCTCCGGCACGAACCGGCCGCCGAACTCGCCGAAGTAGCCGCGGGCATCCGGCATGGGGGTGGTCATGGAGCGTGTGTATCCGGTACGGAGGGTCGAGACGCGATGTCCGCCGGTGTGCGTCGGGACGACCCGACGCCCGCTATCGTAGTCGGCGGCCCGGCGGCTGTCAAACGGACGGACACGGACGGACACGGACGGACACGGACGGACACGGACGCACACGGACGGGCACGGACACATGCACGGACGCACACGGGCGGGCACGGACGCATGCACGGACGCACACGGGCGGGCACGGACACATGCACGGACGCACACGGGCGGGCACGGACGCACACGGACGCACACGGGCGGGCACGCATCCTCCTGCGCCCTTCGGGCTACGGAGGGCCTGCGGCACACGGACCCGCCCGTGCGGCACACGGTACGCCCCAGGGTGTCGTCCTGAGCGCCGCTCAGGCGGCGCGAAGGACCTCGGCGTTGCCGGTGTGGCACAGCCGCCCGCTGCGGTACACGTGCCCGTTGGCTGTGACCGTCCGTGCCCTTGACGCGGCGCATGCGGCGCCGTATCGTCTCGGTGGTCGAGTCTCCGCGCAACCGGCGGCCGGTCGGGCGGCGTGGACACCGCGGCGGGAGGGGTCTCCGGGGAGGGAGAGCACGATGGGATTGGACGTTGGCTACAGGTTCGTCAGCTTCGGCGGGTTGATAGCCATGCTGGCTCTGGCGTGGGCGCTGAGCGAGAACCGTCGCGCGCTGCGTGCCCGTACGATCCTGTGGGGACTGGGCCTGCAACTGGCCCTGGCGTTGTTCGTGCTGAAGACGCGGCCCGGCGCGTGGCTGTTCGGAGGCGTGGACAGGGTCTTCGCCCATGTGCTCGGGTTCAGCGACCAGGGGGCTGCGTTCGTTTTCGGCAAGCTGAGCATGGAACCGAGCTACGGCGCGCTCGTGGCGTTCCGCGTGCTGCCCGTGATCGTGTTCGTCGCCTCGCTCGCGTCCATCCTCTACCACCTGCGCGTGATCCAGTGGGCCGTGCGGCAGATGGCGCGGCTGATGCAGGTGACCATGCGCACGTCCGGGGCCGAGTCGCTCTCGTCCGCGCTGTTCGTCTTCATGGGCATCGAGAGCGTCACGGCGGTGGGCAAGTACGTGGCGCCGATGACGCGCAGCGAGCTGTTCGTGGTCATGACCGGCTTTATGGCGACGATCGCCAGCTCGGTGATGGCGACCTACGTGATGTTCGGCGCCTCGGCGGGCCATCTGCTGGCCGCCTCGCTGATGAGCGCGCCGGCCGCCATCGTGATCGCCAAGATCATGGTGCCCGAGACCGGGGTGCCGGCGACCGCCGGCCGGGTCGAGTTCGAGCCCGAAGTCGGCACGGCGAACATCATGGACGCGGCGGCCACCGGCGCGACCGACGGTGTGAAGCTGGGCATCAACATCGCCGCCATGCTGATCGCGTTCGTGGCGCTGATCGCGATGGTGAACTTCGCGCTGGAGGCGGTGACGGGTCTGACGCTCCAGAAGGCGTTCGGGTTCATGTTCGCGGGGTTTGCCGCCGCCATGGGCGTCCCGCGCGGCGAGTGGCTGGCGGTCGGCGAGCTGCTGGGCATCAAGACCGTGCTGAACGAGTTCCTGGCCTACGAGGCGATGGGCGGCGTGGAGCTGAGCGTCCGCGCGCGGCTCATCAGCACGTACGCCCTGTGCGGGTTCGCGAACCTCGGCAGCATCGCCATCCTGATCGGCGGCCTGAGCGGCGTGGCGCCCGAGCGGCGCGCGGAGGTCGCTGCCCTGGGCCTAAAGGCGCTGGTCGCCGGCACGCTGGCCACCTTCATGACCGCCTGCTACGCCGGCATGTTCGCCTGAGGCGGTCCGCCGTGCGCCCTCATCGACGCCAACGCTGTGCAATGGGGAGCTGGCGGCCGGGGCCGAACGCGCGGCCGGTCACCCGCAGCGCCATCGGCGCCTGGCGGCGCTTGAACTCCGCCCGGTCCACCATGCGCAGCACGCGGTCGACGGTCTGCGGGTCGTGGCCGGCGGCCACGATCTGGTCGCGCTCCTGCGCCTCCTCGACGTACAGGTTCAGGATGGCGTCCAGCGTCTCGTAGGGCGGCAGCACGTCCTGGTCGGTCTGGTCGGGCTTCAACTCGGCCGTGGGGGCGCGGTCCAGGGTGGACTGCGGGATGACGGGCCGGCGCCGGTTCAGATGGCGCGAGAGCCGGTAGACGGTCGTCTTGGGCAGGTCGCCGATAACGGCCAGCCCGCCGACCATGTCGCCGTAAAGCGTGCAGTAGCCGGCGGCCAGTTCGCTCTTGTTCCCGGTGGCCAGCGGCAGGTGGCCGAACTTGTTGGCGTAGGCCATCACGAGCAGCCCGCGGATGCGCGCCTGCACGTTCTCCTCGGCGATGCCCGGCTCGGTGCCCCGGAAGATCGGCTCCAGCACGCCCAGCACGGCCCGGCGCAGCGGATCGATGTCGATGCGGTGGTGCGTGACGCCCAGGTTGGCGGCCGTCTGTGCGGCGTCGCGTTCGCTCAGCGCGCTGCTGAACTCCGTGGGCAGAAAGAGCGTCGTCACGTTCTCCGGTCCCAGGGCCTCGGCCGCGATGGCGGCCGTCAGGGCCGAATCCAGGCCGCCGCTGAGCGCGACGACGGCCCTGCGGAAGCCGCATTTGCGCGCGTAGTCTGCCACGCCGAGCGTGAGCGCCCGGAAGACGTCGGCCATCTCGTCCGCTTCGGGCGTCGCCGCCGCGCCCTCGGCCTGTGTGTCGACGATCAGCATGTCCTCGGCGAACGCCGCCGCCTCGGCGATCAGACGGCCCCGCGCGTCCACGGCCAGGCTGCGGCCGTCGAAGATGAGCTGGTCGTTGCCGCCGACCAGGTTCACGCAGGCGAACGGCACGCCGTGCCGGCGCGCCATGGCCGCGAGCATCTTGCGGCGCACGTCGGCCTTGCCGATCGAGAAGGGCGAGGCGGACAGGTTCAGCATCAGGTCCACGCCGGCGGCCGCGAGGCCCTCGACGGGGTCGACGCCGTAGCGGCGGCGGGGCCAGAAGAAGCGGTCGTTCCACATGTCCTCGCAGATGGTCACGCCGAGCGCATGGGAGTCCAGCCGCACCGGCGTGTTGCCCGCCGCGGGCTCGAACAGGCGCGCCTCGTCGAAGACGTCGTAGGTGGGCAGCAGCACCTTGTCGCGCCGGTCCAGCACCCGGCCGTCGCCGACGAGCGAGGCCGAATTGGCCCCCGGGCGCCCGGCTTGCGGGGCCACGCGGCCGACGTGTCCGACGACGGCCCGGATGCCCCGGGCGGCGTCGGCCACCTGCTGCAGCGCGCGCTCGTTGGCCTCGATGAACGCCCGGCGTTCCACCAGGTCCATGGGCGGGTAACCGCTGAGCGTCAGCTCGGGCAGCACCACCAGCTCCGCACGGAGTTCGGCGGCCCGCCGGATCGCTTCGATCGCCTTGCGCGCGTTGCCTTCGACGTCGCCGACCGTCGTGTTGATCTGTGCCAGTGCGACCTTCATGGGTGCTCCCGGGGAATCGGGCGGCCGGCGCGCCATTGTAGAACGCGCCCCGCACCCATGCAACCGGCGCCGTCATGTGGCACAATGCCCGCATGGCCGGCCCGCCCGGCCGCGCGTGCGTCCTCATCCGTCGTCCCGCCCGCGCCAGCCGTCGATCAGGGCCTTCAGGCGGCCGTAGCTCTCCTTCGGCTGCAGGTCCTCGGTCAGCATGCCGCCGTGGGGCAGGAAGCAGGGGTCGGCGAAGTCCCACCACGTGACCGCGTCGACCTCCGGCTTGGAGTAGCAGAGGGTGTAGAACGCCTCGATCCAGTCGGCCTGTTCGGCCTCCGACCAGGGGCGGCCGTGCCACAGCATCTCGTTGGGCACGTAGACCTGCTTCCTGCGCACGATGGGCTCGGGCGAGGAACTGATGCCGAGTTCGGTGATGTGCACGCGCTTGCCCAGCCGGCAGAACATGTCGATGTGCCGGTTGATCTCGAACATGTCCCGGGGCGGCTCGTACATCTGCAGGCCGATGGCCTCGAACGGCACCCCGGCGTCCAGCACGTCGCGGCAGTATTGCATCGTGCTCCGCATCGGCTCGTCGAACTTGTAGTCCGAGCCCCAGCCCGTCGCCACGTACTCGCTCCAGGTGAAGCAGCAGTTCACGACGCGCAGGGCGTCGGGGTTCACCTCGGCGACGGTCTCCGCCGCGCGGCGGGTGATGTCCACCAGTTGCTCGTAGGGCCAGCAGTGGATGTTGTTCCAGCTATGGGCCTCGTTGATGATGTCCCAGTAGTCGATGCGGCCCCGGAAGCGTGCGACGGCGTCGCGCACGTAGTCCAGGTGCGTGGCCAGCACCTCGTCGTGCGAGCGGCCCATCAGCCAGTCGGGCGTGCCGGCATGGTGCAGCCAGAGCAGCGGGTGGCCCTTGACGCGCAGTCCTTCGCGCGCCCCCCAGGCGGCTATGGCCTCCGCGTTGGAGAAGTCGCGCAGGCCCTCCGTTGGTTCTGTGCCGCGCCGGTAGAAGGGCGCCGTGACGTAGTTGAACAGCGCCGCGAACCGCTGCGCGTACTGCGCCTCGCCCCGGGGGTAGCGGAAGCCGTTGCAGCCGAACAGGAAGTCGCTGCGTGCGGGGCGCGCGGCGATGCGCGCGCGGGCATGCTCCAGCACGAGCATCTCCCCGGCGTGCATCGACTCGGCCAGGGACGCCATCGCGAGACGCGCCTCGGCGACCGGGTCGTCCTCCTCGTTGCGCATGCGGTCGAGCAGGACGGCGGCGCGGTGGACGCGGTCGCGGTAGTCGGCGGACGGCACGGTGCCTTCCTTCCGGTACTCGGTCTCGGCGCGGCGCACCGCGGCCAGCCGGCTCGTGGCGAACTCCACGCTCAGGTTCAGCCTCCGGCCGGCCACCTCGTCGGCGGCATAGCCCCGGCCCTCGTTGTCGGCATAGAGATACACGTGGCCGAAGCCGTCCACCGCAAGCGGCATGCAGACGGCGAACGGCCCGTCCGGGGCGGGCAGCCGGACCAGTCCGTAGCCGCTGACGATGATCATCGGGCGGTGCTCGAACGCGGGCATGAAGTCCATGTCCAGCACCATGATCAGGTTCTGCGGCGTGTAGGGCGCCGGCTTGCCGTCGCTTGCGAACACCACCACCTCGAAGTACCGTCCGGACGGCTTCATCTCGGCCTCCTTGAACTCCTCTGTCGATGGCGGACCCCGCCGGGCCGGGCCGTGCGTTCAGGGCCGGACGATCGCCCCGGCCAGGGTGTCGCAGGCCGCTTCCGTGGCCGCGAAGACGGCCGGTTCGGCCATGGCCCAGCGCCGCGGATGGCCCGCCTCCAGTTCCACCAGCCCGGCGGCGATGTCCGGGCCGATCCTGCGTCCGTCGGCGAGCTTGCCGACGAACCCGCACTTGAGCAGCAGGGGCAGCGCCCCGGCGAAGTCCCACAGCTTCAGCGCGCCCACGTAGGCGGCGTAGCGCCCCAGCAGCAGGTACGGGAGGGGCATCACGGCGCAGGCCAGCGCGTGCACGGGGTTCGGCAGGCGCAGCAGGCGGCGCTTGGCCACCGTCTGCGCCAGGGCGATCAGGGCGCCGTCGTCCCAGGCGCGGGGCCTCGGCTTCAGGGGGCGCAGGTCGACCGCGCCGCCTTCCGGGCAGCGCTCCGCGAAGAACACCGCGTCGCCGTCCGAGATGAACAGCTCGCCGGTCGGCGGCAGCAGGACGGCTCCCTCCCGGAGCACCCCGCCCTCCATCAGCCCGACGGAGATGCCCCAGGCCGGCACGTGGTGGGCGTACGATGCCGTGCCGTCGATGGGGTCCACCACCCAGGTGCGGCCGGCCAGGGCGCCGGCGACGTAGTCCTCGCCGTGCCGGCCGACCGTCTCCTCGCCGATCATGTAGACGCCGGCCGGCGGATCGTCCAGCGCCTCGGCCATGCGGTCCTCGATGGCACGGTCGGCCGCCGTGACCAGGGACCGGTCGGCCTTCAGTTCGCGCTGCGGATCGTCGTAGAAGCGCAGGGCGATCCGCGCGCAGTCCCGCAGCAGATCGACGACGGCGTCCCTGTCCCAGTTCGCCATGGCGTGGGCAGCCTCCGGGGGGCGTTCGACAGTGCACTGTGTTTCGTTGCGTGTCCGCGCGGCGCGGGAGCCGTGGCACCGGGCGGACATGTCATTCCGGAGCCGTCGCGCAGTTCCGATGGCCGGATTATACACCATGTTGGGGCGTCGCCGGCGGGCATGGACATACGCGGGCGCATACAGACGCACACGGACGCACACCGGCGGGCACCGACGGAGCGTGCCGGTGGAGGGCCGCGCTCGGTCGCGGCCGGGGATGGCAGGCAGCCGGTGATTGCAGGAGCGGGCACGACGGAGCGTGCCCCTCCAGCGGCGTGAACCGTCCGTGCAAGTGGAGGGCCGCGCTC